>JAPYSZ010000050.1 GCA_029941645.1 Candidatus Poseidoniia archaeon | reverse complement strand
TGAGAGATAAGATGACGGCAGAATTGTTTATGGAGCAAAATAAATGGGCAAGGCCCGGAGGTGAAGGGAAATCTAAATCTCCGAAAGCTCGTGGAAGTGTGAAAGCTAAGCCTTCCAAAACGGAATCTAAGCCTTCTAAAGTGGAAGCTAAGCCTATTGCAGTTCCTGCTAAAGCAGCGACTGCCGCCAGCCCCATTTTTTTAGAACAGCTTGATCAACTAGATGGTTCAAAGAATGCAAGGTTGTTGATGGGCGAAGAACTAGCAGATGAGGTCTTAATTGTAGGACTTCCTGAAGTTCTAGAATCTCACAAAAACAATGGTGTTGACACACTAATCATGGATGGAGTCATAACTCCTCATTTAGTTGATTTAGCACCTAAAGCAGGAATAAAGATAATTGTAGCCAAAGGAAAGGCAGTACTCCCTAGAGAACCTATCGGTCTATCACTATTTACTAGAGAAGATTTAGCATAAATTTCTATAGTAACTTAGTGTCTTGGACTTAGCCAAATGGTTATATCCTACTCCAGTTGTGAGCTTGTGCTATGGCCGATGAAGCTAAGATTGATGAAGAAAGTTTACGACGTTCTGCACGAAGCCAAATTATTGTAGACACTATCGAGCGCAGTTTGGAAAAAATGATGTTCGTTGAGTCTAATCTAGGCAAAGAGATGGAGACCCAGGATCTTTTCCAGGTAAGGAGAGAAGCAGTAGCAGCGGTGGCTGAGCTAAAGTATGCAGTTTCCGTGCTGACCGGGAAGTTAGAGATTTAATGGCTTCACGGGTTGTGCTCGCCTTGGATGAAACAGATCCAGCTCGAGCTCTAGATGTTGCTAGAGAAGTGGCGCCTTTTGTTGCCAAAATAAAAATAAATTATCCGTTAGTCCTTACTGCAGGAATTAACATTGTCACTGAAATATCTAAATTATGCCCTGTAATTTGTGATTTTAAAGTAGCAGATATACCAAATACAAATCGCCTTATTTCAGAGGCAGTTTTCAATGCAGGAGCATCAGGCATTATTGCCCATGCATTCCCTGGTTCAGAATCACTTAAAGCCATCAAAGATGTTGATAATTCTAAAGATCTCTATGTAGTTATTACAATGTCTCATCCCAAAGGCGGAGAATTTTTTGACATAGAAAGATTTTGCTCGATTGCGCTGGAAATTGGTGCTACAGGAGTAGTAGCCCCTGCAACTAGACCTGAAGATATAGCTAAAGTCCGTGAATTAGTTGGAAATTTGGAGATAATATCACCTGGAGTCGGTGCACAAGGTGGTAATTCTCAGGAAACACTAAGGGCCGGTGCCGATTTCATCATTGTTGGTAGAGGAATATATCTTTCTGATAATCCTAGCGAAGCAGCTGAAAAATACAGTCTTGAATTCGGCATAGATGATTAAGCTACGTGCTTTCTTCAAATCATTTGGACCTAAAAAAGTCCTGAGGGGCTTAAATTTAGATATTGAATCTGGCGAAATTGTAACATTAGTTGGAAATAATGGTAGCGGAAAAACTACCTTATTACGTACGATTAATACTTTGGATAGTCCTGACAATTATCTTACGGCTGAAATCGATGGTTTTGATTTGAGGCATGATTCTGAAGAAATCCGTTCGCGTGTTGGCTATCTTTCACATAATCCACCTTTTTATCCCGAATTAACGGGCGTAGAAAATCTGAGATTATGGTTAGAGCTTAATTCGATTGGTGACGCGGAATCCACGGCAAGAAATTTTTTAGCACAAGTTGGTCTCATTTCCTTTAGTGATGATTTGTCTGGAAATTATTCAAGAGGTATGATTCAAAGATTGGGTTTTGCTATGTCTATTTCCCATTCTCCAACTGTTTTGCTCTTAGATGAACCATTCACAGGACTTGATACAAAAGGAATTGAAATACTGGAAGAAATGTTGATGAAATACAGTAAGGATGGCTGTAGCATTGTTCTTGTTTCTCACCAGACTCCATCTTATTCGACTAGAACTATAAAACTTGAAAGAGGTGAGATAATATGAATCCAATAATGGTTCTTATAAGAAAAGAGCTAAAGGTTGAATTCCGTTCACTTCAAGGGATAGTAGCATCAGCTATGTTGTCTTTTATGATTCTTATGTCATTTAAATTTTCAATGTATGAAAATTCGTTATTAGAGGGTTCAGGAATACTTTGGTCATCAATTTTACTTACAGGTTTAGGATTGATTACACATATCTCTACAAGAGAATCTGAGAGAGGTACATTTGAACTCCTCAAATTATCACCAATTTCTCGGTATCAGCTTTTCTTAGGTCGCATGACGGGTTCGTTATTTCTTCTTTGGATTCTTAGTACGATTATTATGATAATTTACATTATTCTTTTTGAAAATCAATTTGGTAATGACATATTTTTAGCTTATTTCGTAGTTTTAGTTGGTTGTATTGGCCTTTCGGCAGTTGGTACTTTGGCTGCAAGCACAGCTACACCACTGCATGGTGGTTGGATGATCACATCTCTTTTTGCTATACCTATTCTCTTATTCACAGTTATAGAGGCTGCGATTAGATGTACAGATTCTTTAATTTCAGGTTCATCGGATTTTGAATTAGCCTTTATGCTTTTAGTTCTTTACAATGTAGTTTTTGTTTTTGGAGGGGCTTGGTTAAGCGAAATTTCAGATTGAAAGCCCTTCATTTTCTAATAGTTCTTTTTTTTGTTTAATTCCACCAGGTCCACTATAACCTCCAAGTTCACCATTAGATCTAATCACACGGTGGCATGGAACAATAATAGGATTTGGATTTAATGCACATGCATTAGCTACAGCTCTAGCTGCCTTAGGTTTTCCAATTTTAATTGCAATTTCCTTGTAAGTTCTTACTTCTCCTCGTGGTATTTTTTTTAGTTCATTCCAAACTTTGACTTGAAAAGGTGTTCCTTTCATAATTAATTCTTAAGAAGAAGAGATGCTGAATTAATACAGTAACGCAGTCCAGTTGGTTGAGGTCCATCATCAAATAAATGACCTAGATGTGATTGACAGTTTGAACAAACGACTTCAATTCGTTTCATTCCATAGTCATTATCTTCTTTTTCAGTAATTATCTCTTCACTATCTTCTTTGAAAAAACTAGGCCATCCAGTTCCAGAATCAAATTTGTGTTCAGAATCAAACAATATTTCATTGCAACAAACACAATGGTATTTTCCATCATCATGACAATCCCAATATTCATTGTCAAATGGAGGCTCAGTAGCACTACATCTACATACTTGGTATTGTTCTGGTGTCAGCTTATCTTTCCACTCGTCTTCCATTATATGATTCTCGTGGTTTTCCCGCCCTTTTCAAATCCATTTAATGCAATATCGAGATCTTCGCGTTCCAAACCAGCACTCATCATAACTCTAATTCTGGCCTTATCAGGAGCAACCATTGGGAAAACAATAGGCAATGCAAATACATCTAATTCCAATAATTTTGCACTCAACTCTTTAGCTTTATGAGATTCGCCACACATTACAGGAATAATTGGAGTTTCAGATACGCCAGTATCAAAGCCCATTGATTGTAATTCTTTTCTGAAGTATTCGGTATTTGACCACAATTTTTCGACATGTTCGGGTTCAGACTCTAAAACCTCGATTGAAGCCTTACAAGCTGCAATAGTTGCAGGAGGGGCAGAACCCGAGAGTAACATTGTTCTCGATTTGTTGAAAGCATAGTCAACCATATGTTTCTCACCAGCAACAAGACCGCCCACTACTCCAAATGCTTTGGAAAAAGATCCAGATTCCATATCAACTTCATCTTCAACCCCAAAATGAGCACCAATTCCTCTTCCACCAGCTAGTACGCCTTCGCCATGGCAGTCATCAATGTATGTCATTGCACCATATTTCCTAGCCAAATTTGTTATTTGATCCAAAGGGGCAATATCTCCATCCATTGAGAAGACACCATCACTTATCACCAAAGTTTTTTCACTTTTCTTAGTAGCTTTCTTTAATCTGTCTTCTAATTCACCCATATCATTATGAGCATAAATTGTTCGATTTTCTTTCTTGACACCCGATAATCTTACTCCATCGATGATCGAACCATGATTGAGTTGATCAGAAATTATTGAATCATTTTTACCGGCTAATTGTGGAATCAATCCTGAATTTACGGCAAAACCAGTTTGGTAATACAATGCAGCCTCGCGATTCTTAAATCTCGCAATTGTTTCTTCAAGTTCATTGTGAATATCCATATTGCCAGCAATTGGTCTAACACTTCCACTTCCGGCTCCATGAGATTTTACAGCATCAATAGCAGCTTGTTTGACCTTAGGATGATTACTCATACTAAGATAATTATTTGCACATAGCATGATTCTTTTCTTACCGTCTATAATAGCTCTACCTGTTGATGGGCCACCAATTACAGGAGGTTTCCAATCAAATCCTTTTGAGACTAGGTCATTGTATTCATCCTTCATCCATTCTGTTGGTGTCGTCATATTATCCTAGTTTCCTCTTTAGATTTTTTAGCATATCATCACTCATTTTCTCAAGATCATAGCTTGGCTTCCAACCCCATTCTTCACTTGCTGCGGAATCGTCAATCGAATCAGGCCATGAGTCAGCTATATTCTGCCTAGAATCTGGCTTAAAAGTACACTCAAACCCTGGCATTCTGGCACTTATACAATTTGCAAGTTCCTGTGCGGAAAAGCTCATTCCTGCAAAATTAAAGTCAGAATGATGTTTTAGATTCTCTAAAGGAGCATCCATCAGGTCTAAGGTTCCCTTTATTGCATCAGGCATATACATCATAGGCAGTTTAGTATCAGCTCCAACAAAGCATTCATATTTGTTTTCTAGAACAGCTTCATAATATATTTCTACTGCGTAATCAGTCGTTCCTCCTGTTGGTCTGGTTTTCCAGCTTATCAAACCAGGGTAACGAATTCCTCTAACGTCTATACCATATTTGTGGAAATAGTAGTCACAAAGTAATTCCCCTGCAACCTTTGTAACTCCATACATTGTAGTAGGTTTTAGTACTGTTTCTTGAGGAGTATTCTCAAGTGGTGTTCCAGGACCAAAGACAGCAATAGAACTTGGGCAGAAAAGTCTCTGACCACGTTCTTTGGCCACTTCCAGAACGTTGTACAGTCCATTCAGGTTAACATCATAACACAACTGAGGATTGGATTCACCAGTGCCCGATAGAATGGCAGCCAAGTGATAAACGGTGTCTATCTGATAATCATCTACAATTTTGTGGTACCCTTCTATATCTGTGACATCTCCCATTACACAAGGCCCCCCCTCAGCAATTTCCGCAGGCATCGGAGTCTTGCGCCCCATAGCCACAACGTTTTGATTTCCGAATCTCTCTCTTAATGTGGTAGTTAAATCAGTTCCAATTTGTCCTGCGGCACCAGTAACAAGGATGTTTCTTTGTTCTGAAGTAGGCATCCTCTATCAATTACACGCCATTATTTTATAATAAGTCCCAAAGCATCATTAAATACGCTATTCATACAGTTTCATGGCAGAGGGCTTACCAATCATAATTGTTAACCTGAAAACGTACGAACAAGGTTACGGTGCAGACGGATTTGAGATATGTAAGATAATGGAAGAGATCTCGATAGAACACAATGTAAACTTAGCAGCAGCAGTCTCAGCTATTGACTTAGTTGACTACTGCGATAATCTAAAAATCCCCATATTCGCACAGCATGTAGATGGAGTAAATTACGGCTCACACACAGGATCAATATTGCCTGAAGCAGTCAGATATTCAGGTGCTGTTGGCACATTGGTAAATCACGCAGAATGTCAAATGAATTGGGAAGATATTGAAGCTACAATAAGTCGGTGTAGAGAACTTGGTCTTTTGACGGTACTTTGTACGGCAGATGTCAAGGCAACTGAAAAAGGAGCCCATCTTAATCCAGATATGATTGCAGTTGAACCGCCTGAATTGATAGGGGGTGATGTCTCAGTTTCAACAGCAAAACCCGAAGTCATTGCAGATTCGGTTTCTACAGTTAGTTCAATAAATTCAGATATTCCAGTTCTTTGTGGTGCTGGTGTTAAAAATCAAGAAGACGTATCCAAAGCATTGTCACTTGGTTCGAAAGGAATCTTGCTTGCATCAGGCGTTGTTAAGTCGTCAGAACCTCGTGAAGCATTAATGGATTTAATTAAAGGATTATAATCAATTTTATATAGAGGCCGGAGTAGACAACCTCAGGTTGCCTACTGCCTGTGAAAAACAACGCAAGTTAGGCATACCTATCGCAAAAGTGGAGTAAAGAAATGTCGATTGGAATTGAACCTTTAGGTGAGATGGTTCTCATAGAACTAGAGCAAGCAGCTGAGAAGACAGCTAGTGGATTTATGCTACCAGAAGCTGCAAGAGAAAAAATGAACGTTGGAACAGTTGTTGCAGCGGGCCCCGAGTCTGAGCATGTCAAGGCAGGGGACAAAGTAGTTTACAAAAAATACGCAGGAACAGAATTAACCTGGGAAGACACAGAATATCTTCTGGTAAAGTCAGAGGATCTTCAAGCAAAAGTCGAGTGAGGTAAAAAATGGCAAAACAGATGATTTATGGTGAAGAAGCAAGAAAAAAGTTGTTAGATGGAATAACTGCTGCAACTGATGCAATTAAGGTCACATTAGGGCCTAAGGCAAGAACGGTAGTTTTGGACCGATCTTTTGGTAGTCCAACAATTATCAATGATGGCGTTACAATTGCTAAAGATATAGAATTACCCGATGCTTACGAGAATATGGGGGCTCAACTAGTTAAAGAAGTAGCTAGCAAAGCTCAGGATACTGCAGGTGATGGGACTTCTACTGCTGCAATCTTAGCACAATCTCTTTCATACTATGGTCTAAGAAATGTGTCGGCTGGAATGTCTCCTGTCAACTTGAAAAGTGGTTTTGATAAAGCCATAGAAACGATAGTTTCAGAATTAAAGTCAGCATCTAAACCTGTTGTTTCTGGGAAAGTTATTGAACAAGTTGCTTCTATCTCAGCTAACAATGATTCTGAAATTGGAAG
>JAPYSZ010000049.1:2687-7185 GCA_029941645.1 Candidatus Poseidoniia archaeon | reverse complement strand
GTGTCATCGTCGAATGGATTGGTTCCTATTCCATTTTCATATTCGTCACTTAATCCATCACCATCACTGTCATTAATCTCATGATCTGTGCCTGGTTGTGTTCCTTCACCATCAACCGTGTTATCCTCTCCAGTATTAGTTGCACTGTTTCCATCACATGTAGGGCACTGATTAGAGGAAGTTGGTTCAAATGTTAGCCATCCAAGTCCATCTAGTAACACTTCAGCATATGCATGGCCATGAAGCATTGTTACGACTCTTGTGTCTTCCTCTATAGAATATCCAGTACTTTCTCCATATCCAGTATTTTCCCATTCTTCAGGAGTAACTACATCCCCTATCCCATTTCCAGTTACATATCTAGTTGGAATGTTATTTAATCTTGATAATATAGTAAATGCAGAGGCAAAATTAGTACATTTTCCATCCTGTCCCGGATTGCCAAATAAGAAATAGTCAATATAATCATCGCCATCAGGTGTTAAAGTACCATTTATGTTATAATAATAATTATTTCTTAGATAATCTCTTATGGCTACAGCTTTTTCATAATCGCTTGTTATTCCTTCAGTTATTGATGCAGCTAAATCGTAAACGTCATTATCAGGTCCTGGCCTTAATGGGAAGTTTGGTACCTCAGTTAATTTTGAGGGAAAATCATTAGGGGCATTAGCTGCTTGTTTCACAGAATCAGGTATATTATACTCAGTCATTGTGAAAGTATAACTTTGTGCATATCCTTCTACATGTAGATTGAAAGCGCTATCCATAGTAACTGAATTGGAGATAAATACAGAATTAGTATACAGTGCAGTAGATAGATAGCCTGAGGCGGGCATTACCCAAGTTATAGTGTATGTGTGTTGTTCGCTTGTTATCTCAGGATTTGTAACTAAGTAGTCATAAGTATAAGGTGTATTTCCAGTAGACCAATATCCAGGGTCATCTACAATTCCAGTTTCTATACCATATTGTTCACATCCTGGGGCTGGACACCACTGGTTTCTTGTGTAAGTGTCAGTTATAGGATCATAACCATTATCATAGATGGTTTTCCCTACAGTTCTCCAATATTGTGGATTTGCAGTTGGTTCTCCACAAGTATCACAGGTGACTGTAAATTTAACAGCCATAAGCATAGCTAGAGGGTAGAAAGCTTCTGGATTACCGCTACATCCATTACAGTCTGGTTGAGGTGTCCAGTCATTGTTTTTAGCCATGTCCTCAGCCCATGAAGGTAATGGCGGATCATCATCGTCCATATCAGGAATGCCGTCACCATCACTATCGGGATTGTTTGGATCTAAATGTTCAATCATGTTTTCATACATGTCGGGAATTCCATCTAAGTCCATATCTGCCATTTCATCTTGATCTGGTATTCCATCACCATCTGCATCCATATCCATACAATTACTAATTCCATCTCCATCAAGATCACCTTCACAATTGTATAGGTCTTCCATGTTCGGGGGAACCCAATCCATATTCTGTAATGCGTCCCATTGTGCCATTTCAGCCATATCTGAAATTCCGTCATTATCCATATCAAAGTCATTAGGATCAAATCCTAGTGATAGTTCATAATCATCAGATAAACCATCTCCATCACTGTCTCTAAATGGAGGATCTGGTATTCCATCTCCGTCTATATCAGTTTCAGCTAAGGGATTCTTTTCTATCGAAGATGCTCTAGAAAGAAATGGCGAATAAGGTAGTGCTGTTAGAAGCAGAATGGCAACAATCAGTGCTTGATATTTCTTACCGCGCATGTACTATCCAAACTGATAGCGGTAAGTCAGATTAAATGATTTAGCCCAAACAAAATGGCGCCCGCGCCGGGATTTGAACCCGAGTCCTCAGGTCGACAACCTGAGATGATAGGCCAGGCTACACCACGCGAGCGCGATGCCGGACCAGAGCTCTTTGTATATAGGCTTTACCAAATAAGAATTACATGCCCATGTTTAGGCGAAATGTTGGATTCCCGGTTTCATTATTTTCAAAAAATTCTTCAGACTCACCTTCTTCCATCATAGCACCCATAAGGACCCCAACAGTTTCCTGTAAAAATCTTAGTTCGACTTGAAGCTCCGAGATGGTTTCTTGGAGTTTCTTGATTTCGTCTGTTTCTGAAGTCACTGATAGTATGTAGAATGACCCCTTATAACAGTTATTCTTAATCTATAATTTAGATTTTAATACGGGGACGATTTCAAATAAATCCCCAACAATTCCGTAATCAGCTACTTTGAAGATGGGGGCCTCTGCATCTTTGTTAATTGCAACAATAAACTTAGATCCACTCATTCCACCTAAGTGTTGAATTGCTCCAGATATACCTATAGCTAGATATAAATCAGGTGTAACTGTCTTTCCAGTTTGTCCTACTTGGTGTGAATGTGGTACCCATCCAGCATCAACGATGGCTCTACTTGCTCCAGCAGCTGCACCCATTGCCTCTGCTAGAGGTCTTATGTGTGAGTCATAATTCTCTGAACTTTCTAGTCCTCTTCCTCCACTTACTACGATATTTGCTTCAGTTAATTCGACAGTTCCAGCACCTACGTTTTCAATAGTGCTCGTGTTCAAATTAGATTCAGGGATGTTTCCTGCAAAATTTTCTACGGAGCCAGACCATGATTCACCAGCAGGATATGCATTATTTCTGATACTAGCTACGACAGGTCCATTAGGGTTTGATTTTGCAAGTATTTTACCTGCAAAATTAGGCCTTACAAAACCGTCATTTCCAGCTTCTAAACAATCACCAAGATAGCCCCATTCCAATTCAGCTGCAAGTCTAGGTCCTAAATCCTTCCCCATATTGGTTGCACCTATCAATACTTTACTTGCACTAACTTGTTTTACTATTTGGGAAACTACTGAAGTAAATTTGACAGGATCATAGTGTTCTAGCCTTTCATCATCAGCTATTATTATTTTTGAGGTGGCTAATTTCATAGCAGCTTCTGAAACATTATTTCCAATAACTATACCAACAACATTACCCATTCCTGATGCAACTGCGGCCACTTGTTGTGAGATGTTCTTTATTTCGTTTCCATCAACCTCACCAACAACAATTACTGTGCTCATAGTACCTTAGCCTCCGTTTTGAGTTTTTCAATCAATTTGTCTACTTTCTCTTCGGTGGTTTCACCCTCAATAATAACGCCTCCACCTCTTGCAGGTGGCAAGCTGCAGTCTATAGTCTCGATATCATTTCCTTCCCCTAGAGGGACTTCTCTGTTTTCGAATGATTTTCGTTTTGACATCATTATGTCCTTTAATGCCGGGAATCTAACTTTATTCATATCTTTTTGACATGTTATTAGAACAGGCATAGTAGAATCAATCACTTGCAATCCACCTTCAATCTGTCTTTTAGCAGTTATTTTATCTCCATTTAATGCTAAATTTGTAACGCCTGAAACATGAGGTATTCCTAGCATATGGGCAATCATTGGTCCCGTTGCACCTTGATAATAGTCAATTCCTTGAACGCCACCTATCACAAGGTCAGCGTCTAGCTCTTTGATGGTTTGAGCTAAGATTTTTGCGTTTGATGAAGGACGATCTCCACGGTAGCCCTCTTGTCTCAAAACTATAGCTTCATCTGCACCGATTGCCATCATTTTTCTTAAATCTGTATCAATACTTGCGTTGTTTGAGAATAAACTAACAATTATTACTTTCCCACCAACAGCTTCTTTGAACTGAACGGCTTGTTCTACAGCAAATTCATCATATGGATTTACCATGTATTTGAATCCACTTTCATTTACTTTTCCGTCTATAATTTCTAGTCTCGATTCAGTGTCTGGGACCATTTTGATTAAAACTACTATGTTCATGTTTTTGCCTCTAAATTTTCTAACATTATTTCTGAGATATCCTTAACTGGTTTATCGTCACCGATTCCTTTCAGTCCGTCACTCATCATTGTCATACAGAAAGGACATCCTACTGCTATGCAGTCGGCGCCGGTTTTAGATGCTTCCTTCGCCCTAATTTCGTTTACTCTCTTATCTGCATCTTCTTCCATCCAAACTCTTGCACCACCACCTCCACAGCAGAATGAATTTTCACCATGCCTTTCCATTTCAATTAGATCTCCACCCAAAGCAGCTCGTGGTGCTTCAGTTTCACCCCCAATTCTACCCAAATAGCAAGGGTCATGGAATGTAACCTTATCTTCAAATTTGTTAATTCTAAGTTTTCCTTCTTGTCTTAAGTTATTTAGCACTTGAGAATGATGATAAACTTCATATTTTCCACCATATTCTTCATATTCTTTTCCTATAGTATGGAAACAATGTGGACATGCAGTAATGACTTTTAGAGTACCAAGAGAGTTCATATTGTCTACATTCATTTCAGCCATCGTTTGGAAAAGGAATTCGTTACCAGCTCTTCTAGCAGGATCGCCATTACACATTTCCATTTCACCAAGGATTGAGAAATCTACTCCAGCTTCTTTCAAAAGCTTTGCAGT
>JAPYSZ010000049.1:0-2587 GCA_029941645.1 Candidatus Poseidoniia archaeon | reverse complement strand
GCAAGTAGTAATGAGCCATGTTCTTTTCCATAATTTTTGACATCCATTATTATTTGCATTGGATTTAGAGTTTTACCGCTGTTATAGGCTGGACATACATCCTGACATCTAGCGCAGGCTGTACAGGCCCATCCATCTGATAATTGTCTCCAGGTAAAATCTTCAAATTTATTAACTCCCAAAGTTAAATTATCAAAATCTAAATCATCAGTCTTAACTGCAATATTATTTTCATCTACTTGCATTGGATTCATAGTCCCCATGGCATTATGATCCTGGAACATTACATTCGGAATAGTACCAATTAGATGAGAATGCTTGGTTTGTGGTATTTCAATCAAAAATCCACCAATCAAAATCATGTGTATCCAATAACTAGCATCTACTGCTGTTGCTAAAGTAGATGAATTCATACTCTCCATTTGTTTAGCAAAAAGTACACCTATTGGCTCCCAATTATTATGTGCATTTTCTCCTACCATATATCCTGCTTCAACTATAAATGCAGTCAAAACAATTCCTAATATTGCAAATAAGATTAGAACACCTTCCATACTCGCTCCCTTTAGTTTTTCAGGTCTTACAATTAATCTACGATATAGGGCAACTAATATTCCAATTCCAGCCATAGCATATCCTATGTCAACGATTAAATTCCATATATTTACTAGATATATTTTCTCAAGAATTTCGGCAAACAAACCTCCAGTTCCTAAATCGATTACATCACTTACAAGCATCAAAAACCCCCAGAAAATTAATGCATGTGCATATCCTGCAAGTTTATCTTCTACGACTTTCCTTTGCCCTAACCAATCAGTTAGAAATTCTTTCATTCGTTGTTTCCAAGAATCAAATCGGTCGTCGTCTTTACCTAATCGAATTAATTTGACTATGAATCCAACTTGGTATACATGTAGTCCAATAGCAATTAAGGACCATAAACCTAGAATGACATACCAAGGAATATCGTAATAATCGTGAAAAGGGTCCATTAGATTGCCACCGCAGTTTTCAGTTTGTCCATGCTATTTAAACATCTCCCAAATCTACTTTTATTGTGAATACATCCCCATCTTTGGCCTTTAATTTATCCCTAAGAAATATAGGTGAAATGACTTCTACAACTCTCCTGTAGTGGGTTCTTTTAGGAGATATAATTGCGCATTCCTTTACAATCCTCTTCTCATTTTTCAATGAGCATTTGAAAACCCAAGCTTTACCAAAGGTTCTTCCTTCCTGTTCAAAACCTTCAATTAGAAACCCTTCAGCAGCTTTCATAGCCTCAATTTTTGGTACTTCATCATCATGTAGTCTCAAATTAAATGTTCCTTCATACGGTTTCCATTTCAATTTCTTTTGAAATTGATCCATATAACCTTTTTTTGAAATATAATATCCGCCTTCACCCAGTCCAGTTTCCAAAGTTCCTTTCATTTCGATTTCTTTTTGGGTTCCAAAAATCAAATTGTAATCTGAAAACTCTTTTCTTAGTACCGATATTCCTTTGTTTAACACAGTGACTACTTGACCGCCCTGTGCTAATCTTCTTTCTAGGTACCCTTTTTCCACTAATTCAATTAGATATCTTGAGGCAGATTGTTGGCTAACTCCCAGATTCTTAGAAAGATTAATTGATGAAATATGGATTGGATGTCTAGTGCCACCCTGTAAAGCTATAAATTTCAAGGCTGAAAGTAAATTCGGTTTCAGTCGTCACCCTCCTTTATCAAGTCTTGTAGTTGTGATTTTTTATCCTCAGACATGTTTTCCATTGCTTTTTTAGATTGATCTACTAAATTACCCATTATTATACTGTAAACTAGCGGCACTAAAGTATTACTTTCAACTCTAGCTTCATAATCTTCTTTAGCAGAATCTCTTTGTGTTCTTAGTTGTTCTACAGTCATTTGACCTTCTCCTAGGCCTTTGCAAGCTTTGTCAGTCACAAAATATTTTTCCCCATTGTAACCTAAGGGATAGGCTTGACAATTTAGCGGCATATCGTGATAAATCTGACAATTTTTGTTCTCTGCATCATACATTGGACAACCATTTGTCCCTTCTTTTGTTTCTAGAACCAGTTGTGGAAAACCTTTGGACATATCCATACCTATACTTTGTGAAACACTAGCCAATACTCCGCTTTTACGCCATCTTCCTATATCACTAAAAGAGATGGGAACTCCCTCAACTCTCGAACAATATTGTCCACACCTAACGCAGTTGTAGACAAATTTTGGAGCACTTTTTGGTTTTTTTTCAGACATTACTCTACTCGTTTTCGAGTAATAACCTAATTGCGCTTAATAATGATGTTCCCTTCTTTTCTTTTAGTTCTTTATTTTTGACAAACGCTATTTTCTTTATTCTACGCGTAGGATATCAATCCTTTTAACTACCCATGGTAATAGCGTTAAGGTGTGAATGCTTATGAGAACAAGTAAGATAGTAACGATAGCAGTGACCTTTGCCCTTTTGGCGTCAGCTTTGATGCCAATTTTCGGTATAGGTCCAGTCGCTGACGCAGCGGCAGATGATCCAGTTGAAGTTAAGATAGGAATGCTTAACCCAATTTCAGGTCCAA
>JAPYSZ010000048.1:6021-7214 GCA_029941645.1 Candidatus Poseidoniia archaeon | reverse complement strand
TTTTAAATAAGACTGGCAGGTCGAAAAACTATGGCAAAGGAAAAGAAAGGACAAGGTTTCCAATCAGCTGCAGGGCTTATACGTTACTTTGATGCAGAGGATAGCAACGCTATTCAAATCTCAAAGTGGGCTGTAATTATGACCTGTATCCTAACCATAATGGTGGTAGAAATTGCTGCAGGTATTGGCCGAGAAACTGCTGCATATGTTTTAGCTGTAGGTCTCATCATCATAATTTTTAATGAAATTAGATCAAGAAGAGCAGACACAGTGTAATTTTATTAATCTACATCTCTAATTCGTAAATTAATGAAACTTTGTGATTTTTGTGGATTTTATATTGGTTCGGAAGATATAAATTGTAGAAATTGTTCTGCACCAATACCTGGCCGACAAGTTGTAGAAGAACCCAAAGTAGAATTTTCAACGATTAAGAAACCTACCCCTGAAAAAATAATATATTCAAAACCAAAGGGAAAAACTTATTATTTCATACGTCGAGCAGTAGTATTACTTATTATTGTAGGAATCCTTGTAGCACCACAAACACAAAGTTTGGTAAAAGGGAGTATGGATTATTGGGATGAGATTAACAAACCATATTACAATATTCCTGAAAGTATTGAAATAACAATGGTACGTAATTTTACTATATATTTAGAAGACAGTGGTTATTCTGACTATAATCTTGTATTGAGCAAACCAGGGGAAAGGCCATTATGGCCTCAACAGGACACAGGTAATTGGCAAACTGTGACGGACGTTAGTACCAACCCTCAATATCAAGAAAATGATGAAGGAAGAATGGTATGGGCAAACCGTCTTGAGGGTGATGAAAGAGATTACATTGAAGTAGAATACACTTTGACTGTCAATACTATAAGACCAGACCTAGAAATGGAAGATTCAGGTAACGTCGAAGACATACCTGATGGCTACGAAATGTATCTACAAGATGAGTGGTTAATTGAACCCAGTCTTCCTGAGATTAGTGAATTAGCAAATCAAATGACAAATGGAACCAATGGTAATGTAATCCAAATACTTCAGAACATATACAATTATATTACCTATAATTATACTTATGAAAAATCATCAATCCCTAAAAGTTGTACTGAAAGTATGGCCTCTTTATATGGGGACTGTGATGATTTTTCAATTCTTTTTGCATCCATTTCAAGGGCTGCAGGAAT
>JAPYSZ010000048.1:0-5921 GCA_029941645.1 Candidatus Poseidoniia archaeon | reverse complement strand
AATGTTTTCTTAAATATAAGACAAAGATGGCCTGAAGGATTTTTACTTGTAAAAGCCAAGAACAAAATAGTAGGTGCATGTTGTGGAGCTATACTACCAAATGACAAATTAAGAATACTAATCTTGGTCTTACAAAATGATTTTCAGAAAAAGGGAATAGGCAAGGAGTTGATGATTAGGATGACAGAAGCATCCAAAGTATTTGGTATAAGAAAAGTAACGTTGGAAGCAAGAAAAGATTCTGATGCAATACTGTTTTACAGGAAATTAGGATTCTCAAGTGTTGATGTACTTCCTTGTTATTATCAGGATGGATGTGATGGGATAGTCATGGAAAAACAGCTTTGAATCAATAAGCTATCGTCGAAGGAAGGCCGGAAGCTTTTTATAGTGGCCTAAATCCCACAAAACCTCGATGGTGTATAATGAAATCTAAAAACGACGAGGAAGAAGTTGACGTAGTAACTGCATGTCCGGATTGTAAAAGTACTCACTTGAAAAGAGATTATGATCATGCAGAAATTGTGTGTGCAGATTGTGGTTTGGTTTTAGAAGAAAACATAGTGGACACAGGGCCAGAATGGAGAGCATTCGACATGCAACAAGAAAATGCACTTGCAAGGGCTGGGCCACCAATGTCTACCACACTTCCTGATAAAGGTCTATCAACTGAGATTTCACCAACTAATCGAGATTACTATGGACGTTCTATATCGAACCGTAATCAATCTATGCTTTTCAGAATGAGAAAATGGCAGAGACGTGCTCGTGCCTCAAAATCAGCTGAAAGAAACATGGCTGTTGCAATGAGAGAAATGCAAGCTGTTGCAACTAATTTGAAATTGCCAAGAAGAATTCAAGAAACCGCTGCATTCATTTATCGAAGAGCTATTCAAGAGCAATCTTTGAGCGGTAGAGCTATTGAAATGGTAGCATGTGCTGCATTGTATGCTGCATGTAGACAAGAAGGCGTTCCAAGAACTCTAACTGAGATAAGCAGGCACAGCAGATATTCAAGAAAAGAGATTTCAAGGACTTATCAAGTTATGGTAAAAGCATTGAAAATGCACTCAATGCCACCTCTTCCAGAGGATTATTTACCAAGAATATGCTCTAAACTAGAACTTACACCTAAAGTTGAAGGCGCTGCAAGAGATTTACTAAGAGCTGCACAAGATGTGCCACTGACAAACTCAGTACCAATATCTTTGGCAGCAGCTGCAGTGTATATCGCATCTATTGTAAACAATGAAAGAAGAAAACAGAAGGATGTAGCACGTGCTGCTGATTTAACTGAAGTTACAATAAGAAGTCGTTACAAGGAAATGGCTCAGTTTCTGAATATAGATATACATATCTAAAGCGTTCTTTAATCAGGGAAAAACCCATGATTGATGAACAAATATATCGGCGTTTCAACCACACAATTGCAGCTTGCTTTGTAGTATATTTCCTATTTCCATCTGAAATCTTAGGATTACAGAGGAGCTATTTCATCATTCTATTTTGGTTGTTGGTTGTTGCTATCGAGATAGCACGCCTTACCAAAGGAATCAAAATATTGGGGATGAGGGACTATGAAAAAGATAGGATTGCTAGTTTTGTTTGGTTTGCCAGTGGTTCGTGTCTACTTCTCGGATTTTATGAAATTGGTTTTTTTCCTCAGAGTTTAGTTATTGCGACTATAATAATGGCAGCCTACACAGATCCAGTTATAGGCGAAGCAACTAAGAAATGGGGTGACAAAAATGGGATTATATGTGGATTAGTATGCAGTTTTGCGATATATCATATTATTGTGGGCGTTTTGTTTTATTCAATAATAGGTAGTATTGCTGCAGTAATAGCTGAAAGACCAAAAATAAAGTGGTTTGATGATGACTTAGCAATGCAAATAATCCCAATGGTTATTTTATTTGCATTACATTGGTATGATTTAGGGCCTACTTTAGTCGAAGATGGTATGATAATTATGGAGGGAATATGAGTTACACAAAATTTTACATATTAACTCTTTATCTCGTTTTAATTATTTGTTCGGCTCTTTTTATTATGAAAGAACATTATAATATAGCCATATTATTAATTCTAGGAAATATGTTGCCAGGTTATGCTTTAGCAAATTCATTGTTGAGGGAAAATGAAAATTAATTACGAAAGTAGATGGAATAAAATACGAGATAATATTGGCAATCGTGATGCCTTTATCTGTTGCTTACCAGGAAATACTCGGTATCTAGCTAATTCTGAATCACCACCAGGATGTCCTCCAGGCTCTACAATGAGTTTTGTAGTCATTCCACGTAAAGGCGATCCTATAGCTATAACTTCCTCATTAGAAGAACATAGGTGTAGGAAAGAGGCATCAATAGAAGATATTAGATTGTGGACACATTATCCAGATATTGAATCCGATGGAAAAACAGCAATAGAGGTACTGAAAAACACTCTCAAGGAAAAAAAGATAAACAAAGTTTTCTCAGATTCAAAAATAAGTCTAGGAAAATCCATTGCCAATTCTAAGAATGATTTTGTTACTGAGATGAGAGGTATAAAGACCAAAGAAGAGTTAGAAAGAATAAGAAAGGCTATCAAACAATCCGATGCAGGACAGGGATTTGCAAGAAATTTGGTTGAATGTGGAGAAGGTCTAACTGAGAGAGAAGTAAGAACTGAGATTGACTATTTTATGGGCAGACATGGTGTTCAAGAGAATTCGTTTACTACTATTATTGCTTCAGGACCAAACGCAGCCCATTCCCACCATTCCAATACAAATAGGAAATTGAAAAAAGGAGATCCCGTAATCTGTGACTTTGGAGTTTTCTGGGATGGTTATTGTTCAGACATAACAAGAACCTACTTTGTAGGTAGTGAACCATCAACAAAAATGAAAGAAGTTTATCAAATTGTATTGGAAGCGAATGAACGTTCTACAAAAGCTCTTACGGAAGAGAACAGTGGACATAATATTGACAAAGCAGGAAGAGATTTCATAAGAAGCAAAGGTTATGGAAGAAACTTTGTTCATGGAACTGGTCATGGTTTTGGACTAGAGATACATGAATTCCCTTCTTTGACCTATAAATCAAAAGTTATCGCAAAAGAATCAATGGCAGTAACAATTGAACCGGGAATTTATATTCCAGGTAAGGGTGGTGTTAGGATAGAAGATGATGTCTTAGTTAACGGCAATAGTCCAAATGTTTTAACAAAAGCTGAAAAGGATATATACTAAAATGAGAGAAGCTGAATTAGTTGTTAATCGCCTCCTCAAGAAGAAGCCTAAAACAAGGCAGGAAATACAATTAATTAAGTTAGAAGTGGCGAAGGAGCACAAATTCGATATGGTTCCACCAAATAACCAACTTTTAGCTCGAATTGATGCATCTAAAGAGCCAGAATTGGCAAAATTACTGAGAGTTAAGCCCATGCGAACAAGTGCAGGTGTAACCCCTATTGCAATTATGACGTCACCAGCAGCATGTCCTCATGGAACATGCACTTATTGTCCAGGCGGACCAACAAATGAAAGTCCACAATCATATACAGGACATGAACCAGCAGCAAGGAGAGGTAGACGACACAACTATAATTCAAAATCTCAGGTAAATGCAAGGATTGAACAATATATTAGAAATGGCCATCCCACAGATAAAATTGAGATAATTATAATGGGTGGAACTTTTACAGCTAGAACTGCAGATTATCAGGATGAATTTTTAACAGGTGCATTTGAAACGCTAAATGGTGAAAGATTACCCTTAGAAGAGGCTCTTCACCATAATGCTAGTGCAAAACACAAATGCGTAGCCTTAACAATGGAAACACGCCCTACTGAATGTAATCCCTGGACAGTTTTCCAAATGAGAAAACAGGGGGCCACGAGAGTCGAAATAGGAGTACAATGTCTAGATGATGGCATACATGATAAATTAAATCGCCAACAAAAAGTAGATGATGTAATTAAGGCTACGAAAGCATTGAAAGAAGCTGGGCTCAAGGTTGTTTATCATATGATGCCGGGACTGCCTGGAATGACACCTGAAACAGATGTAAGGGATTTTAAACGATTATTTGAGGAAGAGGATTTCCAGCCAGATATGCTGAAATTGTATCCTACTTTACTAGTCAAAGGATCACCACTCTCACGTAATCCCGGTGATTTTGTTCCATATGATACTGAAACTGCTGCTAATGTGGTAGCAGATTTGAAAGAAATGGTACCACCTTATGTCAGAATTCAAAGAATACAGAGAGATATTCCTAAGCCACAGATTATAGCTGGCGTCATGAACTCTAATTTGAGACAATACGCTCGAAGAGAATTAAAGAATCGAGGGAAAAAGTGCAAGTGTATTAATTGTAGAGAGCTTTGGAGAGCTCAGATAGATCCTTCAACAGCAGAATTAAAGGAAATTGAATACAAAGCTAATGGAGGTAAAGAATTATTTATATCATATGAATCCGGTTCTAAACTCTTAGCTTATGTAAGATTAAGATTAGATGATAATGCAACTGTAAGAGAGTTGAAGGTAACTGGTCAGTCTGCAAATATAGGGGAAACTAGTACAGGCGTACAACATATGGGGTTAGGTAGTAAATTGATGAAAATTGCGGAAGAAAAATCTAAAAACTATGACAAAATTAGAGTTACACACGGTGCGGGAACAAGACTTTATTATGAGAAATTAGGATATAATTTAGAAGAATATTATATGGTTAAAGAACTGGCATAAGTACATGCCTAAATCTGAAATTAAAGATACTATCTCAGATTCTAATTGGAGTAAACATATAGATTATCTTCGGAGTATCAAAGACGTTGTTGGAACAAGACAAAATATAGCTGCTGCTTTAAAAAAATCAATACTAAATAACTTACCTAATGAACCTTTTGGAATTCTTCTATCTGGCGGAGTTGATTCATCTATTATTGCTAAAATATGTAAGGATGAAAATATTTCATTCCGATGTTTCTGTGTTGGCATGAAAGGTTCCGAAGATCTTAAAGTTGCAAAAGAAATTGCACATCTATTAGAATTGGAACTTGTATTCAAAGAATTTGAAATTGACGAAATTGAAGAATTACTAATAAAAGTTATAGCCATATTGCCATCCCCAATAATTCATAATGATAACTATATAGAATATATGGTTAAAGTATCCGTATCTACAGTCTTACTTGCTGCAATAAGTTTAGGTGATGAAAGGAGTTTTTTTAGTGGAATAGGTGCTGAAGAATTATTTGCAGGTTATCAAAGACACGTAAAGTCAGTTCATGAAGGAGGTAAATGGAGAGGTATGAACATCAAGGGACTTGTGGATGAAAGCTGGGATGGATTAAAGCGTCTAAATAATCTCGTAATTTCAAGAGATAAACTAATTGCAGAAAGTCTCACAAAAGAAGTTATTAGCCCTTACATTAATGATGAACTTATAATTCTAGCAATGAGTCTATCTACTGATGAAAAAATAGACTCAATCACAAACAAAAAGATTTTGAGAGAAATTGCAGTAGAACTTGGAGTACCAATCGAGGCTTCAGCTCGTAAAAAAAAAGGTGCACAATATGGAAGTAATTTTGATAAGGCAATTAAATTACTCGCAAAACGAAATGGATTCAAATTAAAGAAAAGATATTTAGATAGTTTAATCTCAAAAAAATGACATTATTATAAATAAGCATCTTACTGAATAAATATGGGAAAATACGTTTGTCATAATTGTGATATGTCAGTTGCAGCAATGAATTGTGGAGCTTGTGGTAAAGAATTAGTTCACGATACTATCAGTAAGGATGATGGAACTACTGTAGACGTTTCTAAATGTCCTGGTGGTTGTGGAAAAATCAAATCTCCTATGTGCTGTGGCAATGATATGCATGCACACTAAATTTAGTTTTAATTAATGTTTGGTAC
>JAPYSZ010000047.1:5419-7294 GCA_029941645.1 Candidatus Poseidoniia archaeon | reverse complement strand
ACATCAATAATAACATCATAATCCATACTTCCAGACTCCGCAATTATTGAAAACACATAATCACCTGTTGAACTCAAGTCATCACTACCATAGGACCAAGCACCATCACCTTCTCCGACATTCTCTTCCTCATCTACAACAACACCATCTGCATCTGTAAGTCTAAGAGTAACACGTGAGTCTTCCAGTGGATTTATACTTGCAGATTCTAAAGAATATTCTATCCTAAGACTGATAAAACCATTACTCACAGGCATAGAAATTTCCTCAGTGTCATCATTACCATTAACATTACCACTTTGTTCATCATGATAATCTTCGACTACGAGAACTGTCGTCTCTATTTCATCTGACATACCTGTTGAATCTGTAACAACTAGTTTGACTAAAAACTCACCTTTATCGGGATAATTACGATCAATGCTTGCACCTTCATACTGTTTGCTATCTCCCTCAAATGACCATACGAAAGACAACTGGTCACCGTCCGTATCTGTGGAATCTGAACCCGAAAAAGAGATTGTCTCATTTATTTGTATTTTAGGATTAGATGGCGTTATTCGTGCTATAGGTGCATTACCACTTGAAGATACAGGCTCTTTATCCTCTTCTTCCTCATCACCAATTAAATCATCTAACATACCTTCATTGTATGCGTATGCCCCGGATGCACCTATTGCCAGCAACGAAATGAGAAAAAACAACGTTATCTTCTTCATTATTTTTGCAATCTATTTCAGCCATATTAATAGTTACCCATGCCATTAATTGACGATTATTCCAACAAAAGCATATAAATAGGGTGCCTGAGTGGCGCCAACTCTGGAAGATTTTCCGAAGATTAAACATGTCCGAAGACCCTGATTTCAAGTACATAATTCGCATATCTAACTCTGATGTTTCAGGAGAGGAGCGTTTAGCTTATGCTTTAACTTCAATCAGAGGTATTGGGCCTAGAATTAGTAATGCTATAATCAATAAACTAAATCTAGATGCTCAGATGCTTGCTGGAAAATTAAACGATAAAAATGTAGATGAAATTGAAGGGGCAATTGCTAACATAGGTGATTACGTACCCAAATGGCTTCTAAATAGACAAAATGATTACGATTCTGGAGAAGATATGCACTCAGTTAGTATAGACCTAAAAATGACTCATGACGATGATCTTAATAGAATGAAGAAGGTTAAATCCTACAAAGGAATTAGACACGCTTCAGGACATAAAGTTAGAGGACAAAGAACCTATTCAAACGGCCGTAAAGGCTTGGCATTAGGTGTTAGTCGTAAGAAGGCGACTGCAGGTAAATAATGGGCGATCCTAAATTTCCTAGCAAGCATTACAATACTCCTTCACATCCATGGCAAAAGGTTCGTATTGAAGAAGAAAGAGCAATGGTTCACCAATATGGCCTAAAAAATAAACGTGAAATTTGGAGGGCAAACACCAAAGTCAGAGATATGAGAAGACAGGCAAGGAAATTAACAGCTAAATCAAATGATTCTCAATCACAAAAAGAAAAGAGACTTTTGTTAGCTAAATTAAATCGTCTAGGAATGCTTGAACAAGATTCAGCTTTAGAAGACGTTTTAAGGATGACTCCCGAAAATATTCTGGATAGAAGACTACAAACGCAAGTTTACTTACAAGGCCTATCATCAACTGTAAAACAAGCTAGACAACTCATTGTTCACGGACACATATCTGTAGATGGTGCTGTAACAAGAGTACCTGGAATGACAGTAACAAAACTCCAAGAAAAAAATATTTCATATTCACCGGATTCAGGACTAAATAGTGATTTACACCCAGTTAGACCTGGTGCAAAAGATACATACAGTGATGATTCAAATGATGAAGAAACCGAAGAAAAG
>JAPYSZ010000047.1:1285-5319 GCA_029941645.1 Candidatus Poseidoniia archaeon | reverse complement strand
AAAAATAATGGATAAATGGGCAATAGCGCATATCTTCGCGTCACATAACAATATCATAATTACGGTTACAGACTCTACAGGTGCGGAAACTATTGCTAAGTGCTCAGGTGGTATGGTTGTTAGATCACAACGTGAAGAATCAAGACCCCATGCTGCTATGTTAGCAGCAGGACAAGTAGCTGAAGCATTGAAAGAAAAGGGTATCCAAAATGTCCATGTTAAACTCAGAGGTGCTGGAGGCAAAAGAAGTGGAACACCTGGACCGGGTGCACAAGCTGCAATTCGAACTCTAGCAAGAGCTGGAATATTAATAACCAGAATAGATGACGTTACGCCAATACCTCATGATGGTGGAAAACCAAAAGGCGGTAGAAGGGGTAGGAGAGTATAATGAAAGTAAAAATATTGGAAATGGAGGATAATTATGCACAAGTAGAGTTCAAAGATGTTGATTACTCATTTGTAAACTCTGTTAGAAGATCACTAATCTCCATGGTACCATGTCTAGCTTTACATGAAATTGATTTTCATATGGGTTCACTTGGTTCCTATGTAGATGAAGAATCTGGTGATGAAAAAGAATATGAATCTATTAGCGCTATGTTTAATGAAATAGTGGCTCACAGAGTTGGAATGCTACCAATACCTACTGATGATAAAACCTTAGAAGCTTTTGGTGATTCAATAGATGACGATAGCAAACAACCAGATATTATGTATTCTCTGCATAAACAAGGTCCCTGTACCGTTTATTCTGGAGACTTAGAACCAGTTAGTGGTGATGATTCACTTATTATTCCTGAAACTAATGTCCCCATATTAAAACTCGCTGAAGGACAGGCAATATTAGTATACGCTAAAGCCAGAATGGGCAATGCCAAAATGCACACAAAGTGGCAGTGTGTTGTTGCTCCAAGATTTTACCAAGCACCAAGTATCTGTGTGTCCTCTGGTAAAGGCTCCAAAGCAGTATTTGATATAGTCGATAAAAAGAAATTTAAGAAAAAGGGTAGTACTCATGTACTCGATGATCCTAGAGAAGCTCATAAGGCTTTGAATGAACTTGAAAAATTATGGAATGACAAAGAGGCTAAAGAATCTATGAAAGTTACTACAAAGAAAGATCATTTTATTTTTGAATTTGAAACCAACGGAGCTATGAAGGCAAAATTAGCCCTTGAACAAGCTCTTAAGGCACTAGACGGACATTGTAGCAAGTTTGCGTCTGCAATTGACGCAACCGCATAAATTGCGGGGGTCGCATAGCCAGGCCAATTGCGCTAGGTTGAGGGCCTAGTCCTTAGTGGTGCGTGGGTTCAAATCCCACCCCCCGCACCATTTTTATTCTAATTTTATTTCAATACCATAAGAGTCTATTAATTCAAAACCACCATTAGGCAATAACCTTTCAACGGCAGATAAATCCTCATCAAATGCCTTAGCAAGCTTTCGAGAAACGATTTTTCTATCAACAAAACCTGGTTTAAATGTCAAATATTTCTTTGATTGATTCTGAAATGATTCAACAGGACCTCCCATCAACTTTTCGATGCCATCATATTCAATGATTCCTATTGAAAGATTAACCTCTAAATTTCTGTTCCAATTACGCTTTCCTCTTATAACAAAAGCCCCTTTAGCTAAGAACTCTCCAGTATTAGGAGTCTTAGATACTTTGTCATTATCTACCCAAAATGAGTGTCCGCTAGCTACTCGTGCCCCCCATGCTTTACTATATGCTAAACTAAAGCTGGAAGCCTGTTTCATAGCATTTTCAGAAGGAGGAACGCCTTGACTACTTTTGACAACAACACTTGGAGCGCCATGGATGTCTGCATGAGCATATCTGTCATTATTTTTCAAATATTTCTTTACAACCTGTTCATTAGTAGTAGCATCTTTGCCTCCCAAAGCAATATCACCTTCTGAAGTTATAAACCATCTATACTTTTCAAACCATTCTACTTTCTTTGCTCTTACTTTCTTTGCTCTTACTTTCTTCTGAGAAATCTTTTTGGGCTTCTCTTTGATTATTTGCTCTGTGCGTTCTGCTTTTCTTTCACATTCTTTAGCCTTATCAAAATACATTGAACCATTTGCTTGGGCTGATTTCGAAATTAAAATCTTTATCTTATGGCCTTCAAGATTAATTGTTATTTCATCATCTTCCTCATTAGATATATGCTTTTCAATGCTTTCGATATTTGAAAATATTAAATTACCAATTTCTCTAAATTTCTGAGCCTCCTGAAGGTATTTTTTAATCGCCTTTTTTTGTCTACTAATTCTTACATCTTCTTTGTCTTTAACGACTACTTCTGGCTTCTTTACAGACTTAACATAATTCTCTATTGCAATGTCAAAGCTTGTAAATTTAGCACTTGGTGTAAGATTAGTTAAATTGAATAATGAAACTGTAATATTTTCATTATTTTCATCAACATATATTGTTGGTTCATTTTTATCTCTTAAGATTCTTTCGACTTCAGAATAAATCAAATCAATCTTTGATTCTAAGATATCTGATTTTGAATCTAATACTAAATTGTGGCATATAAGGTTAGATATTTCCCCACCTAAATTGCAATCCATGGTCAAACCTGCACCTAAACTTCTTTCGGAATTCTGTAATTTTTCTCTGTACTCCTCAAGGCTTGAACTAAAAGGATTAAAGCCTGGAGGAAACACATAAATCTCATTAGGGACAAGTTTACGGTGGCGGAATTTCTGTCGACGCATAACCATCTCAATTTGGTTGCCCTTACACAATATCGCATTACCTTTATGGAAAAATTCTAAAATCAATTTTATCTTTTCATCCTTTCGAGCAAAATCAAAAGCAATTACTCGATCACCATTTAATTGAGTAATAGCTTCTAAACGACTCTTCTTAATCTTCTGCCTTACTTGATTTACAAAGGCACCCTGATTTGATTCTGTAGTTATTGACTCTTTAGTTAAATAAGCCCAACCATTCAAATCTAAGATTAACCTAATAGTACCTTTTTCTCTATTTCTCAGTTTTAAAATGAGCTTATTAGAATCAGGCCTACCGAACTGATCTACTCGTGAACCAACTAATGATTGCCAATCCGAAACAAGCTCCCTAATATCTGGGCTCGTTAAAGATTTCTTCATTTACTTCTTCGTCTTAATTATTCTAAGTCTTTGTTTCTATAGTATGATGACAACATTACTGCAATTGCAATTGCTGAAATCAATGCAAAGAAACCTATGAAGAAAGATGGCGTTGATGATTTTGCCCTTATCACTTTGAAATACTGAGTACCTTGATTGTTGTCATTGTCTGATTCGGCAATATCATCTGACGGATCTACTTTAACAACGACTGATAAACCTACTTCATCATCATCATTGTAAGCTCTAGTTGGCTGCCATTCTCTCGATATTGTTACTTCTTCACCATGGGCCAAAGAAGTTATTGTTTCAGGACCACCTAGCTGAGCTCCATCAATATAGAATTTAACTACAATGTCATTAGTTTTAGTACCTGAGGAATCGATAGTACCACCATTATTTCGAACCTTAGAATATATCTTAACTACCTGTGATTTATCATTAGTGTTTATCCAAGCCGAATTATGACTGAATGATACGTCAGAATTCTTTATCTCTAAATCGGGCTGAGGAATAACAACATCAAAATTACAACCTGAATCGGCCCCACCATTATTTGATGTTACAACTAACTCAATATTATAAGTTCCTGGTCTTGCTTCTGTTGCTGGAGTTATACTAATTCCAGCTTCAGCTACTGAATCTCCAGTTCCACTAGTGCCAATTAATGGTAAACCATCACTTAAACCTGCACTCAATGTCCAGTAGTCTACAGATGCACCGATAGCACTACTAACTGAAACATCAAACTGATAATTATCTGTAGAATAACCTGTATTGGTCAATGTATAATCTTGCTGAACAGTTTCGCCTTGGTAAACCTGAATTCCACCATTACTTGTCACTGAATCACATCCTGATACAGATGACGAAAATTCTGTTGCGGCCGTTAGACT
>JAPYSZ010000047.1:0-1185 GCA_029941645.1 Candidatus Poseidoniia archaeon | reverse complement strand
GTTCATTAAAGAACAAGTAGCCTACAAAATCGGGTAATAAAAAGACTTCTCACGATTTTTTTATTGACCTTCAGCCTTATTAACCAACAAATATATAAGATTATAGAAGCATGAAAATAGAAAATGACACCGAGAATTTTTTGGGAATGTGGAAGTCTGTAGATTTTGAGTTATCAAGCACTAATAATAAACAAATAATAATCTCAGGAATGGGTGGGTCTGGTATTGGCGGGCAAATATTATCTGCAATTAGCGATACTGAAGGCTTTGCACAAATAACCTCCTGGAATAATTATAATCTTCCTAAATGGACTACTAAGAATTGTTTCGTAATTTGCGTTTCCTATTCAGGCAATACTGCTGAAACTTTATCGGCAGCTAAAGCAGCTTTAGAAATTGGTTGTGATATAGACATTATTACTACAGGTGGTAAATTAGAGACTCTAGCAAAAGACAATAACCTACATACAACTAAAATCGAGAAAGGACATCAACCGAGAGCTGCCCTTCCTCTTCTTTTAAAGGCATTAATCTGTAGAATTGGTCTACCGAATCTTGAAGAACAAATTAATGAAGTTAATCGTTTTACATTACCTATTGATAAGGCTAAAGACATAGCTTCTCAACTAAAAGGAACAATTCCTTGCATATATTCTAATGACCTAATGAATCCTGTAGCATACAGATGGAGATGCCAGATAGAAGAAAATGCAAAACAACTGGCATTTAATCATCAAATACCTGAAATGAATCATAATGAAATCGTTGGTTGGACTCTACCTAATAATCAAATGTCTGTGATTCTAATTAGAGACAATAATGAGAAAATACAAATCAAGAATAGATTTGAAGCTACTAAAAACGTTGCTTGGAATGAATTAGAAATTGTTGAATGTGTCGCAGAAGGAAAAACTCCCTTGGCAAGAATAATGAGTATGATAATTTTGGGAGATTTGGTTTCTATAGAATTAGCAAAACTTAATGGTGTTGATCCAACGCCTGTTAAAGTTATTGAAAATTTGAAGAACGAATTAGGCGGAAATTAATGGACCTAGAATCATACACAATGATTGAAAGTTTCTTTATTGTGTTGTGGATTATGATGCCTGCGTATTTAGCAAACACAATTGCAGTCTTAACTGGTGGGAAATATCCTATTGATCAAGGGAGAATTCATAGTGATGG
>JAPYSZ010000046.1:2060-7486 GCA_029941645.1 Candidatus Poseidoniia archaeon | reverse complement strand
TATTTCTCTTATTATTTCCTAAGTAATCCTTATGTTCATTAATTTTTTCCCAAAGTAATTCCAAACCTTCACCGTTTGTCGCTGTCGTTGTAACTATCGGTGATTCCCACTCTTTTTTCTCTCCTAAACTTAACATCATTCTCAATTCTTTAGTTAATCTATCAGATCCTGGCCTGTCTCCTTTGTTTACAACAAGAATATCTCCAATTTCTAGAATCCCTGCTTTTTGTGCTTGTATTTCATCTCCCAATCCAGGTACTTCGACAACTATTGTTGTATCAGCAATCTGAACAATTTCAACATCTCCTTGACCAGCCCCTACGGTTTCAACTAAGGTTATATCATTTCCCAACATCTCAATTGCATTAATCATGAAACGGGTTGTTGCTGCTAAGCCACCCAAGTGCCCTCTGCTTGCTACAGATCGGATAAAAATTCCAGATTGTTGTGCACTGTTCATTCGTAGTCGGTCTCCTAAAACAGCACCACCAGAAAATGGACTAGTTGGGTCTACAGCTAGGATTCCTACTTTGTGTCCATTATCTAATGCTATTTTTGCTAGTAAATCAACTATAGTTGACTTACCTGCACCCGGAGGTCCTGTGATTCCTATAACGTAAGAATTTCCGGTAAATTTCCATATTTCTTTTAGTATTGTTTCTGCGCTCTTTTCTTCATTTTCAATAAGTGTCAAAAGTCTGGCTACAGCTCTTACATCACCAGTTTTGAGTTTGTTAATAATATGTTCAGTTTTCAATTTACAGATCCATTAATATAATCAACAATTTCAATTGTAGAGGAACCGGGACCAAAAATAGCTTCTATGCCTATTTTCTTCCACTTAGGGATTTCTTCATCGGGAATTATACCGCCCGCTATTATCTTGATGTCTTCAGCTTTTCTTTCCTTAAGTAGTTCGACTATTCTTGGAAAAATGTGTGAATGAGCTCCAGATAATATACTGAGCCCAATAAAATGTACGTCTTCTTGGATTGCAGCTTCTACTATATCTTCTGGGCTTTGTCTTAATCCAGTGTAGATTACTTCCATGCCAGAATCTCTCAATGCTCTAGCTATAACTTTGGCTCCTCTATCATGTCCATCTAAGCCAGGTTTAGCAATAAGGACTCTAATCTTTCCTTTTTTGCTCATAAATCAATCCACATTTCGGTCTATTTAACTATTTACGGCGGCGACTAGCCAATGCTGAAACACGACTTGCCTTCCCTTTGGGTGCTTTTTTTGGCTTTGTATCTTTTTTGGTTTCTCTTTTTTCAGACGTATCATTTCCTTGCATAAAGTTTTTTACTTTTTGGAAATTTGATATGGTACTATCCCGATTTTCTTCTTCGGTAACTGCTAATTCGCTTATGTCTTTTCCTTCGTCTTTCCATTCTTTTTCATATGGCCTATTAATATCAATAGCATTAACAATTTTTGAACTCTGAACGCCAATTGCGAAAGAGGACCAAGTAAACAAAATCATAACAATAAAAATAATAGTCTCAGCGATATTTATTCTCATAGCAGGACCTATTCCAATTGTCAATAATAGAATAAGACATACAACCAATCCTATAGACCATCCACCTCCAACGGTTAGAATATAAGTTAGATGCCAATTGTTTGGTAGTTCTCTAGCTCCATTTCTGCCTGCTAAGAAAGGGATAATAATCAGTGAAATGGGTATTCCTACTGGTAAAAAAAGTAAAAAAATAAGACCTAAAGTCATAGATTTCAAGGCCTTGTTTCGGGCTATATTGTAGTTTTCAACCGACATTTTTGCTTAATTGTCTCCTGAGAGATGGTGCCGCCGGCCGGGATCGAACCGGCGACCTTAGGATCTTCAGTCCCACGCTCTCCCAACTGAGCTACAGCGGCCTATTCTTTCATTGAAAGCCCCCATAAAACAATTAACCACTGGTGGAATAGCTTTTATCCACCCTTCCTAAATCGACAGTTGGTGATGATGTCTGCCTAAGTTCACAGGAAGAGAATCTGCGCTTAAAGAAAAGTGTTATTTTTGCGAGAAGGAGATTATGGTACCTACAGGACCTGGTTGGAATTCAACTCGCGTTATTTGTAGAGCCTGTTCTAAGACACAGCAAGGCCCAGATTGATGAAAAGAGACTGCCCTAAATGCTTTTCAGCACTCAAATCTGAATTTATACGAAAAGGTATCTGGAAAGTTGAAATTGATCAATGTGAGTCTTGTTTTGGAATATTCCTCGATAAAGGTGAATTAATGACTTTGACAGGTAATAGGCCATTACATCATCTGACAACCAAATATCTAGGTATAGACTCCGATTCCGAATTACTTTGTCCAAGCTGTGGGTCTTTGATGGATGGTGAGCATGCCGAGGGTGTGGAGATTGATGTTTGTCTCCAATGTAATGGAGTCTGGTTAGATAAGAATGAATTGGATTTATTGAGAGACATAGATCCGGCAGTTATGAAATCATTGTCTCCTGAGAAACTAGCTGAACTATATGATGCAGATCAGTCCGTTTATTCTAGAGGCTTATTCAGTTGGCTTTTTGGGAGATAATTTGTACAAGATTAGTGACACAGTAAGTGCCCCTTATGGAACTTCACCTTCTGAGAGGTCTATAGATCAGTTGTTAGAATCATCGGTTGTAATAATTAACAAACAGGCTGGTCCTTCGTCTCATCAAGTAGCTGCGTGGCTGAGAGATTCTTTTGAATTAGATTCAACAGGTCATGGTGGGACTTTAGATCCAAATGTAACGGGTGTTCTTCCAATTTCTATAGGTCAAGCATCGAAAGTTATCAAAGTCATGCAAGAATCCCCTAAAGAATATGTGTGTTTGATGAAACATTATCAAAGTCAAAGCAAAATAAATGTATTGGATATGTTTACCAAATTCACAGGACCAATTTATCAAATTCCACCATTTCAAGCGGCAGTTAAAAGAGAGTTGAGAATTCGGCGAATATATGAGATTGAAATGTTAGAACATACTTCAAAAAGCACACTTTTCAGAGTATTGTGTGAGGGAGGAACCTATATTCGAAATTTATGCGAAGATATAGGATCTGCCTTGGGTTCAGGAGGTATTATGGAGCAATTGATAAGAACTAAATCGGGCCCCTTTAGCATTGAAAATTCGGTAAGTATGATAGAAGCACATGATATGTATAAAGCATGGAAGGATTCTGGTGACAAAACAAAGTTGTTTTCTATTCTTAAGCCACTTGAAGATATGTTAGTAGATATACCTTCAATTGAAATTAAGGATTCTGCTGTTGATGCACTTTGCCACGGTGCAGATTTAGGAGTTCCAGGAGTTGCAATGGTTTCAAAGAAGATGAAGAGAGGCCAATTAATTTCGATAAAAACAACCAGAGGAGAAGCTATTGCATTGGCTAGAGCTACAGTAAATGCAGATGAGATTGCAGAAAAGCCCAAGTCAAAAGGTAAGGTTGCCAAACTTGAAAGAGTTATAATGAAAAGAGGAACTTACCCTAGAGAATGGAAAACGAAATGAGATACACTAGGGAATTTTTTGGAGCTATTGGCTTTATTTTTGTATTGATTACGCTTTATATTGGTTTAATCCAGACAGGTTCTGCTAAATTTTTCACAGCACCAAATGCTCAAAAGCTATTCTACTTCCATGTACCTTCTGGATTAATCACATATCTTGCATTCATGATGGTAGTTGGAGGTAGTGCCTTGTATCTTTATAATAAATCTGATTATGCAGATAGATTATCAAAGTGCTCTGCAGAATTAGGCCTTGTATTTGGTTTTATGTCACTTGCTTCTGGAACTTTCTGGATGAAGGCTGAATGGGGTGGAGATATTTTTTCTCGATTTATGACGGATATGAGATTAGCGACGACTCTTGCAATGTGGATGCTTTACATTGCATATGTAGTTTACAGACGTCAGCCTGAGACCTTTCAAGTCAAAAAAAATGCAGCCATACTAGGTTTGTCGGGAATGGTTATGGTTCCTCTGTCTTATCTTTCCTCACGTTTTTTGAGATCCCATCATCCCGTAATAGTTGGTACGGAAGATCAAGGAAGCTTGGACCCTTCATTGAGATTTGGTCTATACACGGGTCTCTTTGGTTTTCTATTATTGTACATTTTCCTGTTCAATATACGAATGAAAATAGAAGAAATGGAGCGAATACATCTGAAAGCTAAAATGGAGAAAATATGAGATTATACCCTTATATGGCAGTAATTTTACTTTTAGCAAGTAATACTTCAGCAGAGTGCAGAGATAAGGAATGTATGCCTGACACTTATGAGCACAGCGATGGCGGCAGTGCAATAACATTCTACTATGATTCCGTTTTTCAAATAGGTTCAAATTGGTTTATAATTTTTGAATATGATAGTGGTTATTCCGAAGACACGATATCATTTGAATTTGGAGAGGGCCCAAGTAAGACTGTTAAAGTTCAAGGAGAGGGTGAGTTTATTGGGATGATTGAAGAGTCAATAAGTTTTCCAGGATCATCATTTGCCAATGAGGAATTTCATAAAAAATTATTCATAAATTTTACACAATCTAATGGCGAAGAAGGAAAACTTTTGGAGCTAAAGATACATATCAATAAACCACCTGCAGAAGATTTGATTTTCTTGTGGGGAGGTATGACTGTATTCTGGTTATCAATTGGTTTATATGTGCTTTATATATCTAATAAATTCCGCGAATTAAGTGACAAAATAGGAGTAGAAAATAATGGTGACAGAGAGAAGAACTAACATCCCTTGGTCTTCTTGGTCAAAGGGTCTTTTAGCATTTTCTTTTTTAATTATTACAGGTGTTGTAGTTTCTCTGACAATTACTGATCAGTCTACATATGTTTCAGTAGAGAAGGCAGTATCTGGAGATTATGGGGATGGTGCAAAAATACAGGTTCATGGAACTATAACTGATTTGAGAATAAATGATTGCTTATTGGTAGATGGCAACAACTCAATCAAAGTTGATATTTCATCCTTGACTCTTCCAGATACATTTGCCGAGGATAAAAGCGCTACTTTCACAGGTATAATTCGTATAGTAGATGGAGAAATAACTCTTGAGGCAGAAAAAGTACAAATGGGATGCCCTTCTAAGTATGAACCAGCAGAAGAGTAGCGTTCATGATAGACAAATTAATTTCTAAGGATAAAAATATTTATGAATTGCCACAGGAAGGTAAAATGCGAGTTCCTGGAAGAATATACTCATCTAAATCTTTGTTATCTCATCCCGGAATGGATTCTGCAGTTCAGCAGGTCGCTAATGTTGCACAGTTACCAGGAATAGTTAATGCTAGCATGGCTATGCCCGATATTCATTGGGGTTATGGTTTCCCAATAGGTGGAGTGGCAGCATTTAGATCTAATTCTAATAAAGGAAAAATTGGCGTAATTTCTCCAGGAGGGGTTGGTTT
>JAPYSZ010000046.1:0-1960 GCA_029941645.1 Candidatus Poseidoniia archaeon | reverse complement strand
GTTTCTGATTATGCTCGTAAAAGAGGGCGCAAGCAAGTTGGTTCTCTAGGAAGTGGAAATCATTTCTTAGAGGTTCAAAAGGTCGATGAAGTTTTTGATGAGGCTGCAGCTAAGGCATTTGGACTTTTTGAGGGCCAAGCAGTGGTTATGATGCACACAGGTTCACGAGGGTGTGGGCACCAAGTTTGTCAGGATCATCTTGAATGTGTATTGAAAGCAAGTAAAAGGGAGGGTCTTGATTTACCGGATAAACAATTAGCTTCAGCACCTTTAGACACTAAAGAAGCACAGGAGTATTTGGGAGCGATGTCTGCAGCAGCTAACTTTGCATGGACAAATCGTTCTTTGATATCATATGCTACTCGAAAAGCTTTTTCTCAGGTATTTGGAGGAGATGGTCATAGTTTGGGTATGGATACAGTATACGATGTCACACATAATATAGCCAAAATGGAACGGCATTCGGGTGAAGATTTGTGTGTACATCGCAAAGGAGCAACTAGAGCATTTGGGCCCGGATCTTTAGATGTACCGCAGAAATACAGATCATTTGGCCAACCAGTCCTTGTTCCTGGAGATATGGGGACTTCTAGCTATGTTCTTTCAGGAACTTCAGGAGCTATGGCCCAAACATTTGGTTCTACGTGTCATGGCGCAGGTAGAGCTTTAGGAAGAAAAGCTGCATTCAAAAAATATAATTCTACAAATTTGGTAAAAGAACTTTGGGAAAAACATAGAGTATATGTTAGAGCAAGGTCTCCCAGAGTTGCTTCGGAAGAGGCACCTGGTGCATACAAGGATGTTTCAGAAGTAGTGGATGTTTGTCATGCTACAGGGATTGCTAACAAAGTAGTCAAATTGAAGCCTATGGGAGTTGTGAAGGGTTAATGGGAATACAACTAGGCCCTCTTCTTGAAACTCGTAAAATTAAAGTAGAAGAATTAAGCGGTCAAAGAGTAGCAATTGATGGATTCAACGTATTATATCAATTTTTAACAAGTATAAGACAAGCAGATGGTAGCTTATTGACAGATCCCAAGGGGCGGGTAACAAGTCATCTTAGTGGAATATTGTTTCGTTTTTCTAAGCTAGTTGAGAAAGGTCTAAAATTATGTATTGTTTTTGATGGCAAACCCCCTGCTTTGAAAAAGAACTTATTAGAACAAAGGCGACGGAGAAAAATCAAAGCGCAAATAGAATGGGAGGCTGCAATTGAAGCGGGAGATACTGAAACGGCTAGGACAAAGGCTCAACAAACAACACGTTTAGAATCTCATATGATTAATGAATCAAAAAAGTTGCTTGATTTATTGGGTATTCCTTGGGTTGATGCACCTAGTGAAGGTGAAGCCCAAGTTGCTTCACTTTTGAATCAAGGTATGGTTGATTATGGCGCTTCTCAAGATTTTGACACAGTTTTATTTGGAGCTTCAAAATTTATACGTAATTTAACACTTTCAGGAAGACGTAAATTGCCCAAACAACAAAAATGGGTTGAAGTTTCTCCAGAAATTATAGACTTGGAGATGTCATTTCAGAAATTGGAACTTAATAGGGAACAATTAATCGATGTAGCTATATTGATGGGGACCGATTTTAATCCAGGAATAGATGGAGTTGGACCTAAAAGGGGTTTGAAATTAATTCAAGAATTTGGTAAGGCAGAAGGTGCTCTCGAAAAGCTTGGTAAAGAAATTAAGAACTTGGATGAGATTCGTTCTTTGTTCTTAGAACATCCTTTCGTCGATTTTAATCCTGAATGGAAGACACCTAATGTAGAGTCAACATTGTCTTATCTTTGTGATGATTTTTCATTTAATAAGGTAAGAGTTGAGAAGGCGTTGGAAAAATATGTTGATGCTAAGCCTCGAGGTAGACAGTTTACATTGGGTGATTTTTAGTATATTTTAAATATACAAACTCTGAGACTGGCTAATGACTAGTTTATCTATTGAGCAAT
>JAPYSZ010000045.1:5772-7862 GCA_029941645.1 Candidatus Poseidoniia archaeon | reverse complement strand
CCTGGATAAAATGGCATAAATCCAAATGGCTTAGTTTTAGCAGCGTCTATAACTTCCCAAATATTAATGTTCATTCTCTCAAGGACAAGTTTCAGCTCATTTACCATTGCAATGTTTACAGCTCGGAATATATTCTCCATTAATTTCGTCGCTTCAGCAGTCTCCATTGTACTAACTTCTACGGTCTCTAAAACTATGTGTTTGTACAGGCTACTAGTTAGCCTAAGACAATTTTCTGTAAGTCCTCCCATTACTTTTGGGATTTCTGAAACATCAAACTCTTTGTTACCTGGATCTTCTCTTTCAGGAGAATAAGCAAGAAAGAAGTCTTTACCTGCAATTAGACCAGATTTTTCTAGAATAGGTTTGACAATTTCATTTGTTGTTCCAGGATATGTTGTCGACTCAAGCACTATCAATTGTTCTTTTTGGAGGTTTTTGCTAATTTCTAGTGAGGCACTTTCAACATAACTCATATCAGGTTGTTCATGTTTGTCAAGAGGTGTGGGAACGCAGATAATTAAGCAATCCATATTCTTAATTCTAGAAAATTCAGCAGTTGCGGAGCCTTTATTTTCCACAAATTTTTCCATGGATTTTTTGGTTATGTGTTTCATTATCTGCTTTCCAGCATTAATGTCATCAACTCGTTTTGTGTCTTTATCAAATCCTAAAACAGTGAATCCTTTATTGGAAAATTCTAAGCCTAATGGAATACCAACATAACCCATTCCAATAATTCCAATTTTGGCATCTTTGCTTTTGATATTATCTTCGAGTTGCTCCATCAAGTCTCCTATGAGTGTATTAAAACTACAAGAAGGGGGTATAAATTACGTTATATTTCAGTCATCCATCCGAATTTATCATTTGTAGTACCAAATTGAATTCCGGTAAGATCATTGTACAGTTCATTTGTTATCTCACCAATTTCCCCTTCTGAAAAGATATGTTCTTTTCCTTGATAATTAATTGAACCAATTGGCGCTACTATTGCCGCAGTCCCTGCACAAAAGACCTCATCAGCATCTAGTGCTTCATCAACACTTATTCTCCTTTCTTCAACTTCCAGCCCCATCTTGTTCTTTGCTAAATGAAGGATAGAATCTCTTGTAATTCCAGGAAGTATTGATCCCGTTAATTCCGGAGTTACAATTTTCCCATTCATTACCGCAAAGAAATTAGCGGCACCAACTTCTTCAATATATTTTTCCTCAGCTGCATCTAAATATATGACTTCTGCATATCCGTTCTCTTTTGCTAATCCACTTGGCAACATTCCAGGGACATAATTCCCTATGGCCTTAACACCTCCAGTTCCTTTGAGAGGGGCTCTGTGATAGTCATTAGTAACTACTAGTTTAATGGGAGTTAATCCACCTTTGAAATAAGGCCCTACAGGAGTTACATATACTATGAGGCTATATTCAGTAGAGGGGGCTACACCCACTCCTTCTCCAGATCCAAATATAATAGGTCTAACATACAGTGCACCTTGTTCAGTATTAGGGATATAGTCTGTATTATCTCTTACTACTTTTTTGACCGCATCCAAAAAGAGTGAACTTGGAATTTTAGGCATAGATAGTCTAACACAACCATTTGCAGCCCTTTCGGCGTTCATTTCTGGTCGAAACATTGCAATTCGGCCATCTTCCCATTTGTAAGCTTTCATTCCTTCAAAAAGGCCTTGCCCATAATTTAATACACCGGCAGCAGGAGATAGGCTCAAATTTTCAAAAGGAAGTATTTTTCCAGTTTCCCATTCACTCCCTAATTTACATTTTGCTACATACATTGATCGAGTTCTAGTAAAACTAAAACTCAAGTTGTCAAAATCTATTTCGCCCGGTTTCACTTATTATTCTCCATGAATTTTTTCAGCCTATCCTCTAAAACAGGCATATCTTTTTCACTTACAAAAGAGATACAAACCCGCAATCCTTCATGCCTATTTGAGCCGGTCGATTTTAGCGTAATTGTTGAAATCCCATACTTCATTAATTCAATCATTAAATCAGTACCATCATAATTAGGATATGACATGGTTAGGTAGAATCCATTACCTACCGTTTCATCCATGTCTTTTT
>JAPYSZ010000045.1:0-5672 GCA_029941645.1 Candidatus Poseidoniia archaeon | reverse complement strand
TTTGAGGCTGAAATCAATGTAATCCAATTTTTCCCAAATTTACCAACTGTAGGGATGTATGGTTCTACATGAGGTTGGGAATAATCTTTTCTGAAATCCATTCCTAAATATGCAAGATCTTCAATTGCTAGTATGTCATTATCATCACATATTTCAGCTATACTCTGTAATTCTGATTCAGTTAAGCAAGACCAACTGGGATTATTAGGAGAAGACCAAAGTAATCCACCAATATTTCCTTTAGATATTTTCTCTTTGATAGCTTCTAATAATTTTTCACCACGATTATCATAAAGTTCAATACCTTCATTATTTAATCCTAAAAATTTTGATTGATACCGAGTTACAGGAAATGTGGGATCTAAGTAAAGAATCGTATCCTTTCCCTTATGCATATTTCCGGCTAAAGCTTGAGAGATATATCCACCCTGTAGAGATCCACAAGTAGGTATGACATGTTCAGGTTCAACGTTTACATCTAAGAATGCTTTGACGAATTTGCTACCGGCTAATTTTAATTCAGGTATTCCATCAAATGGGGGGTAAATACCTTGGAACCCTTTGTCTATAGCTTCTTTCTCAGCTTCTTTAGCAATGTTGGGAGTAGGAATATTCGGAATTCCCATTTCCATTCTGACAAATTCAAGGTTTCCTTTCTTGCTTATCAGTGTAGCTAAACGGTTCGTTTCCCGAATAGAAAGATTGTTGGGGTTGAATCCAGTTTCATCAAAGATTTCTTCTAAAACATCTTTTGAAATTGGTATCGAATCAGTCAAATATGGCCCCTCTATAATCAGTTTAGTAGACCCTTGCTAAAAGGTTTGTACAAACTTTATAATTCACTTTTTAGATAGTATAAGTGATTAATATGATGCCCGTTGAATTGACAGGAAATTTATTTAAAGAATTAAGAGGACGGGCTTGCCGTATTCTTTCAGATGATGGATGGACTCAGTCTAGTCTTGGCAAAGCCTTAGGTGTAAGTCAAGTAATGGCAGGAAATTATTTGCACACATTACCGACTCATTACAATGAGCCAATCGAAAGCAATTTGCAAGCTGCAGTAATATCTTTAGTGGAGATTCTCAAAAGTGGCGATGCTTCTCGGTGGTCACTAAAAATAGAAGTAGATGATCAGGAGCTTAGTATTAATTTTCCAGTTCAGGACTCTAGAGAAAAAACGTTGATTAAAATCACAGAAATGCGCAAACGTTTAGAAAATGCAATTCCTTTATTATCGCCACAAGTTCGAGTTAATATTGCAATGGCCTCTAATGATGCTACTACTAGCTCTGACATAGTAGCATTCCCAGGACGATTAACTCCAGTAGGTGGTAAAGCCCGTCCACTTTCTTCTCCCAAATTTGGCAGTTCTTCTCATTTGTCCGATTTACTCCTCGATTTACGAAAGTTTGATTCAAATATTTCGATTATCATCAATCTCAGATGGGATTCTATAATTTCAGAATTACTAAAAGAATTGAATGTGAGCTCAGTTAAATTGAATAGGAATGGTGATGATTTATCTATTAGTGAATCTGCTATTGAAGTTGAAGCTTTAATTGATGAAGGGGGTTATGGTTTTGAACCATCATTGTATATTATAGGGAATAACTATGATAGGGTTTGTAGAATAGTAGAGGATTTAGCTAAATCTATGGAAGCTATGGCATGATTTCATCAGGTATTGCCTATCTATTGCTATTTCTGACTCTTTTATTTTTTGGTTGGTTGGGCTTAAAATCATCAGGTGGAAAGTGCCTAGATAATGATGATTTTTTGTCAGCTAGGGGAAGTCAGAATTGGATAATGATTGGTCTTAGTTTGTTTGCATCAGGAATGGGGATATGGATTCTATTTACACCTTCTGAAGTAGGATATTATGGGGGGTTCTATGATGTATTTGGTTATGCCTTATCCTCAGCCACACCCTTTCTTTTATTAGCATATTTAGGTCCTTTAATTAGAGATATAACTCCAAATGGAGTAACGCTTGCCGATTATGTTCGTCAAAAAATGGGCCGCCCTATGCAACTTTATGTTGGTGCAATTTCTATAATTTACATGTTCACTTTTATGTTTGCAGAATATATTGCAATTGGACGTGCAGTTGAATTTTTATCAGGAATCGATTTTTTAATTCCAATAGTATATGTTGCTATTGTTACAACTTTTTACACCGTAATCGGAGGCCTGCCTGTTTCCATTAAGACAGACCGTATTCAGTCATTTTTCATAATTTGGTTGATAATTTGTGTTATTTTGTTTATATTTGGCGAGGGCACTAATGATATTCTAAACGATGCAAAGACCTACAATCCAGAGGATGATTGGAGCATAGGCAGTATAAGTGATTACTCAACTTTTGAAGCTGGTTTAGCTTTAGTACTAGCTATAACGGCTGCTGAAATGTTTTCTCAAGGTAATTGGCAACGCACTTGGGCCTCAAAAGATAATGAAGCTTTACAGAAGGGAGCTTTTCTAGCATCAGCATTGTGTTTTATTGCCGTTTTATTGTTTGGATTCTTAGGAACTGTTGCAGCGGGCCGCGGTGCTCTTTCAGATCCTTCAATAGCCTTTTTTGAATTGATGCGTAACTATTCGGAACCCGTTTTAGCTATGTTTTTAGTTCTTGGAGTTGCACTGGTATGCTCTAGTATAGACACACTTCAGAATGGAGTTGTTGCAGTAGTTTCTAGAGACTTAACCGATTCTAAGCTTGATGTTGTTCAGGCAAAATATGTAGTAGTTGCTATAGCACCAATTGCAATTATTTTAGCATGGTTTTATGCAGACGAAGCACTCAGCGTTTTCAGAATCTTTTTGATTGCAGACTTATTTGCAGCAGCAACGGTTCTTCCAATTTTCTTATCTTTGTCAGATAGAGTAACAGCGAATGGAGGTTTAGTAGGGGCTATTTTTGGATTAATTTCTGTAGTTATTTATGGCGCTTATACTTCAGATTTACAAACGGGAATCGATTATCTAACAAATCCAGTTAATGAGTATGGTCTTGCTAATTTATATGTTTTCTTATCTGCGCTTATTGGTTCAGCTTTTATGACCATTATAGTTTCCGAAATAGAAAATACTCAGTCATGAGGTAAAACAAAATTACCTTGAATTACTAGTAAATTCCCACTATGGCATTCGATGGTCACTTCACCAGAAGATCCAATTTCATTGTGTATACCACGCCCCCCCATTTTCAACTTTTCATGTTGTAGTTCCCATCTTGCACCATCAATACTAACGCGCGCTTCAGGCATTGCTACAAGTGAAAAAAGTGTACTTTCCGAACCTTTGATTATCTTTGAATCTGTCACAGCTTCCACAGTAAATTGTTCGTTAATTAGACTAATTTTCGGATTAAATGCTAAACCTAATGCAGCTAATGTATGATCAATCCTACCTCCAGACCATCCAACTATCTGAATTTCAGTAGCACCTTTTTCAAAAGCATAATCTACAGCTTTTTCTAAGTCAGTTTTTTGAATATTTTTATTTGAAACAATCCATTCTTCAAGTTTAGTTGATGCTTTATTTGAAATAGAATCCAAATCACCTATAACTATATCTGGAATTATGTTATATTTCAATAATCTATCAGCTCCTGCATCTGCAGCTACAACTAATTTGTCTTTTGCCAATTCAATAACTTTACTTTCTAATGGTCGGTTACCTACTATCAGTGCTTTCATATTATTACCTAATTAGTGTATCTTTGTTATTATTGATTTGCTTTAAATATTTCTTTCCAAAAAACGTGAATAATTTACTCCTGAGATCATTCTTTTTTACTTTATTTCGGTAATTTATCTTATCGTAAATGTTCATAAAATTATTCTGTGCATGGTATTTTTTTCTAATACTTTCATATTTTTCTTTATCAAATTGATTCCAAAAATCTTCATAAGTAAAATAACATGTTGAAAAAAACCCTTTGAAAAGCCCATGCTTGAACGAGAATTTCTCAAACGCTTGATTTATTTTTTTTGATTTGATGTTGGTATTTTTGATACCATATATTCCCATGTCAAAGATGATATTATCGTTACAAAGTTCAGTTTTTCTTGTACAAAATATTTTATCAGGATGATGATTATCTATGATGGGGCATATCCAGCGAGGGTATGTTTCAGTCATTTCATCTGCTAAATTCATGGCATCTTTCAATTTTGATAGTGGAACTCCTATGTCAGTAGCAAGAACATATTCATCTCTAGTATAATCACCAACAATGTGATTAGCTGCATGAAAGTATTTAGAAATATTATATTTTCCGTGGCCCGGAGACGAGTCTAATATATTTCTAGACATTAGTGAATACATCAATCCAGCATAAACAAAATCTCTAGTTTTGTAAGGAGTGTATAGATAATGCCCCCAAAAAGCAGAATAACTATATCTTTCCAAATAGTCCAATAATCTCAAATAACTATATTTCTTTTTTTTCGCTATTTGTGCATAAACACACATATGACGTTGCTTCAAAATATCTTTATCTTTTATGATGGAAATATCGTTTGGATTCACATCAGCAACAAAATTTGCAGCTACGATAGTATAATCGTTTTTTTTATTCGCAAATGCTTCAATAAAATCATCATTTTTATCACTAATTCGTTGTTTTAAATCCTCGTAAAAGCTTTCGAAGGAGTTATAGTGAAGATAATTTACTTTAACATATTTTTCACAGGAAATTAATTTAGTTTTTACTCTAGTGATAATTCCCATAGTCCCATAAGTCCCTGCAATTCCATAGTACAAATCAGAATTTTGCGTCTTTGAAACGTTTTTAATTATTTCACCATTGCCTAAAACAACATCAAAATCAATAACATTATCATTAAAAAATCCGTGAATATAAGAACTGGATCCAAGCCCCAATCCAGCTAAACATCCACCTACTGTGAAATTGTCTCCTTCAGGTAGGGACGGAATGATTTTTTTTCTTGAAATTGTGGACCTATTTACTTTTCCTATAGTTACGGCCGATTCACAGTCAATAAAATTATCATTTACGTCAAGTATGTTGGTAAGATTACTAGTATCAATTCGCGTTTGGTTTTTTTTAAATTTCAAATCTCTGTAATTATGCCCCTTTCGGTTTGTAGTAATTAATTTTTCATTTTCTTTGATAGAGTTTGAGATGTTTTTTACTTTTTTATTGTATTTCTCGTAACTCATACGTTTGCCTTAATATTTAATTGATATAAAAATTGCTATGCTAATTTCAGTGCCCCGTTCAAATAGGGATTTTGTTTCTTTTCTATCCCCAATTCAGTTTCAGGACCATGGCCTGGATAAATGATAGTTTCATCTGGTAGTGGATATATTTTCTCAGTAATAGAATTCATCAATTGTTCTGTACTTCCACCAGGTAAATCTGTTCTTCCTAAACTTCCTCTAAAAATAACATCACCGCCTATCAAAATTCCTTTGGTGTAAAAGCAAAGGGAATCTGGGCTGTGCCCAGGACAATGTAAAATGCTAAATTTCGTCTTTCCAATTTTAACAATGTTTTCTTCATCTAAATACCCGCCTTCTTTTATTTCTGAAACTGCATATCCAAAAGCAGCAGCAATGGGGCCAACTTTTCCAAGCATATCTTTTCCTAATGGAGAAATCTCAAGAGGTAATTGTAATTTTTCCATTGCAAGATTTGCTCC
>JAPYSZ010000044.1:1479-8052 GCA_029941645.1 Candidatus Poseidoniia archaeon | reverse complement strand
CTTCTGCTAGCAAAACGTTTAGCATCACTTACAGTACGGAATTTTCCAAGAATGGGGTCGCCCTCACCTGGCTCTGCAGGCAACATGATGTACCTCTCTTTGTTAACGATATCTCCGACAAGAAGTCGAACAGCTTTGAGCACATCGGGGTTAGATTCAGTCATTTTTAACTCTAACATGCTAACTGGCCACATTTAAATAATTTTATGGTACCCTATTTGGAAACCAAAGCGGTTATCTACAGGCTTGTTTCCTTGTAATTATGGTAGACCGTAAGGCTCGCATATTACGGGGAGTTACTGAATGTGTGACTGAGGATGAGTTAGATTCATTATTGTTATCCAAAGATACACCTAAAGCATATGTTGGTTTTGAACCCTCAGGGTTACTTCATGCTGGTTCTTTGGTACCTATGCTAAAATGCCGAGATCTTATTGACTCTGGTTTTCAGGTAACTATTCTTTTGGCTGACTGGCATGGTTATATCAATGATAAATTAGGGGGGGACTGGGAGAATCTTAAAGCTGGTGTAGAATATCAAAGACAGATGTTTTCAGTATTTTGCCCTGGTATTCAACTCAAAACTGCTAGTGAGCTAGTCAAAGGTGAAGGATACTGGGAAATGGTTCTGAGGGTTTCAAAAGTTAGTAGCCTCAAAAGAATGCGTAGAGCTTTGTCTATAATGGGTCGTGGTGAAGAAGATGGAGACAAAGATATGTCTAAATTTTTCTATCCGGCAATGCAAGCTACAGACATCTATGCATTAGATGTGGATTTAGCTTTAGGTGGTATGGATCAACGTCATGCACATATGTTAGCCAGAGATGCTGCAGACAAGTTGAAATTATCTAAGCCCATTGCTCTACACACTCCTTTGTTAGGCTCGTTATCCGGACCTGGTAGGATGGATACAGACGGTAAAATGTCAAAATCTAAACCCTCGGGAGCTTTACTTGTCCACGATAATAAGAAAACTTTGATGAAGAAAATATCGAAAGCTTATTGCCCTTTAGAAAGGGAAGCAAATCCGATACTTGATCTGTGGGAATATTTACTTGACCCGGCTCTCGGAAACATAGTAATTGAAAGGCCAGAGAAATTTGGTGGAAATCTTGATTTTGACTCTTATAAAGATCTTGAAACTGCCTATCTTTCAGGGTCCTTGCATCCACTGGACCTGAAAAATGGAACTGCTTCTGCGTTCTATGATGTAGTACTACCTATGCAAGAAGCTTGTGAAACTGATTCAGGACCCTACGAGATTTTAAGTTCGGCACTAAACTAGTTTTGGTGGATTCTTATTACTACTAATTTCAACAGGTTCCCCTGCTAAAGGTATAGCTGCAATCATAGTTTCTATCCACTTTTTAATTTCAATGAGACCAGTTCCCTTGTATTCTAGAGGTAACGTCTGAATTAATTCAGGTAACTGTCTCATTAATCTCTGGGCAGCTTGCATATTTCCTGATTTAATATGAACTGCTAATGCATCTGCTTGTGCTAAGGTTTGCACAATATCTTTCTCTTGTCTATCATCCAATTCTAACCACAAATCCTCAAAAATCTCATGAGCCTCATGATAATCACCTGAGTTATGTTCTTCGAGGGCTTTATTCCACAACTCCTCAATATCCATTAATGCCAACGATGGTAGGCTGGATGCCCTTCTGTAACTGCAACAAACAGCCCTCTACCAGTTGCACAGGTTTTACCCTCTGCTTTGAGCTCTATAATTACTTCAGCTCTGTCATTTTGTAGCCCTAATACCCTACTTTTTAACATAAGTTTTGAACCAAATGGTGTTGGTCTCTTTAATTTCACTTCATATTGGGCCGTTACAGTACACTGTGGCGCATCAAATCCATTCTTATCCATTATAGCGATAGCCGCAGTCCAGTTACCGTGACAATCAATTAAAGAACCGATTAGTCCTCCATTTATTACACCTGGAAAAGCTTGGTGTTTTTCTTCACATTCAAATTCCATTTCTAAGCCATTCTCAGTTCGATAGGATTTAATTTGCAAACCTTCTTTATTTGAGGGTCCACATCCAAAACATATTGAATTGGGAGCATATTCCTCTTGTACAGATTTTCCACTCATTGATTTAATTCCTTTATTTGACTATCTATTAAGTTTACTGCATAAGTTAGCATTTCTTCATCAAATGCAAATTTAGTACCTGCTGCTTCAAAAAGTTCAGGAAGTGTTGCATTTCCTCCCAAACTAAGAGCATATCTGTACTTTTCCACAGCTTTTTTCTGATTCTTTAGTGCATTTCCCCAAACTTGTATAGCTCCTAATTGTGCCATGCCATATTCTATATAGTAAAAGGGAACATGGAATAGATGTAATTTATTATGCCAACCCGTTGCGATAATATCCTCGAATTCCGTAGAATCTAAGTCATCAAAAGTCTGGAATCTTTTCCAAAGTTTTGTCCATTGTGCATCACAGTTTGCAGGATTTATAGCGTCTTCCGGATTTGTATATGCCCAATGCTGAAATCCATCTACTACAGCCATATAGGGCCAAAACATGATTGATTTTTCTAGATGTTCAATTCGAGCTCTATTAGCATCATTAGAGTTATAAAATCCGCCGTGGTTTTCAGTAATATAAGGTGCGGCCAGTAGTTCCATGGACATTGATGCGACTTCTGCGAATTCCATTCCTACTTCTCTTTGTGAAGCATAAGGTAGTTGATTCGATTCAAATACATGAAATGCATGCCCTCCTTCATGCAACATAGTCTGAACATCACTATGTGTGCCTACTGCATTCATAAAAATAAAAGGCAATCTACGATGATAATATTCAGTACAGTATCCTCCAGGTGCCTTCCCTTTTCTATTAGCCAGATCAAGCAACTTTTGATCTCGCATTATACTAAAATGATTTCCCAAATCAACATCTACAGCCTCAAAGATATTGTGACACTTTTCCTCTAATTCCGAAGCATCTTTGAAGGGAGTCAATGGATCTCTGTTGAATGGATCTACGCTTAAGTCCCATGGTTTTAAAACATCTAAACCAAGTTGTTCTTTGCGTTCTTTGATTAATTTACTTACAAACGGTTTAACAACTTTTTCTATTCCGGAATGAAAGTTTAAGCAATCTTCTGGAGTATAGTCAAACCTTTTGAGATATTCCCACCTCCATGATCTATAATTATCATAATCTGCGTTTTTAGCAATGTTAATTCTTATTTCTAATATCTTTTGCCAAATCTTGTTTATTTCATCTCGATCTTCTAATCTTCTTTCTGCAGCCAATCTCCATGCTTTCTCTCTCTTTTCACGGTCCGTTTCAAGAAGAACTGGAGATAATTGAGTAATAGTTACTTCTTCACCTTCCCATTCAACGGTCTGCGCTCCAATAATAGCATCATATTCTTTTGACAATTTACTGTCTTTGGTCATTAGGGGCAGATTTTCTTTACAGAACTGGTCTACTTCGCTCTTTATTGCTCTCAAAGGAATGTCAAAATTTTCAGGTACGATACCAGTTTCAAGCAACTTTTCTTTCAATAATTGATCTTTAGAGCTAGTATTTTCACTAATATCTTCCAGAAATGTGTGAAATCTCTTTTTTGCATCTTCATCAGTTGTATCTACAGTTGTAGAAACATAAACATCCGTTCCAACCTCTCCGATTAATTCGCTGAAATCAGACCAATACTTCATCCAACTATCTATATTACCTTCACTTAATTCTTGATTGAGCAAATAATCAAAGAAAGGTTCGTAATTGTTCCATTTCCAATCCTGCATTTCTTTGCTGTTCTTGGGAAGTTCTAAGACCATTTAACACTATAAGCGGTGGCTATATTTTAGTCTCTTTATTAGAGTTTATGATTGGGCCAGTAGTTGTTCTGGCATATTTCCCCAATATTAAAGAAATTGGTGTAAGTAAAAATTAATTTAATTTAATAACTTTGAAAGTATTAGGGCCTACACTAACTTCATCCCCTTCTTTTGCACCCTCTAAAGCTTTTGCTATTGGGTTAGTAAGTGGTAATTTACCCGTTTTAGGATCTGCTTGATCTGGATTGACTAATTGGAAATTATGTTCCGTTTCCTTTGCTAAATTTTTAACGATTAAACTGGTTCCTATTGTAGCCCCAACTGACGATTCCGTTTTATCTTCTTTTTCTTCAGTAACGGCAGCATTAATGCTTCCTAATCTTGCTTCCTTAATCTTAGCCTCTAAGTCTTGATTATCTCCTGATAATGCATCAGCTTCTTCTGTCATTTCTCTAGCTTCTTCTTGAGATTTTGGAATCTCTATGTTCATTGCCTTTATTTTTCTCTCGGTATCTTCTTCACTTCCAATAGTATTACTCTGCAAGAATTCTAAATCCTCCTTTAACCTTTCATGCTCTGTTTTTTCAGATTCTAATACTCTCTCAGCCTTATTTCTTTCATCAATAACTATATTTAATTCACTTTTTGCTGAATCAAATTGCTTCTTCAGACTTTTCATTACTTTACTTACTTGTTCAGATGCTTTCTCTAGAGAATTGAACTCATCTTTTGTTCTCTTTTTACGATCGGTCTCAGCTTTAAGATCTGTTTCGATTCCTTTATTCGATGTCTTTTGTTCGTTTACCTGTTCTTGGAGTTCTTTCAATGAATTCGTTAATTCCACAATTTCCCCTTCTTTAGATCTGTGTTTTTCGGTCTCTTGTTGTAATTCCACAATAGTTTCTCTTTCCAAATCTAGTTCACTCAAAGTGACTGCAGCCTTTTCTCTTGAATTGGCTAAATCCTTTTTTGCTTTTTCGATATCTGCTGCAAGGGTTGTAAATTTATCATTAATTCGTTTTTTATTTTTGTCCATAAGTTTCATCTCCCTGTCTAAATCTTTTCTTCTTTGAGCTGCTTCTTTCCTTTCTACATCTGCCGATTTTTCTCTTTCATTTGCTTCTAATGTACTTTGTTCGTATTCCATAATTTCTTTTTCAAGATTATTTTTTTCTTCGACCGTTTTATCGTATGCAGCTTTTACCGAATCATAGGACTCTAGGGCATTTATTGTATCTGGTTTTTCTACTTTCAATTTCTTTTCAGCTTTCAAAGACCTTTCGTCAGCATCCTCACTCATTTTTCTTAAAGAACTAATTTCTCGGGTCATTCGATCACTGAGTCTCATGTCGTTTTCGTGTTTTCCTCTTAAATCATCAATTTCTTTTTCGAGGTTCGATTTTGCCGCTAAATCCTCATTTAACTCCTTTTCAGCCATTCTAGCTCTCTTTTCCACTTCAGAGGTAGCAAGTCTTGCAGTCTTCAGCTTACTTTCTAATGAATTGTTTAACGTTTCTACACTTTGGTTTAATGCAGTTAATCTATCCAATTCACCATCTAAATCATCAATACCTTCATAATCAATTCCACTTGCTGTTGTTCTAACATCATTTATGCTTTTCTCAGCATCTCTTAGTTTTTCTTCAGTATCTTCAAATTCTTGGAGTAAACCCTTACTCTTATCAACTTCACCATCTTGTATCTTTTGCTGACGTTCAATCAAATCTTGTTTCTTTAGAATGGCTTGCCATTCTTCATCAATATTTCCTAAGATATAAAGTGTACCTCCTCCTGTAATCATACTACCCAATACAATAACAAAGAATCCAATCCCAGGCCCCCAACTTATTGGATTTATCCGTGCACTAAGTAAATCTGCTTCGCCCTGTTCATTAGAACTTACGTATTCAAGACATCCTTCACCACCATAAAATGTTAAGCTGTTTGCTATACAACCAAGAACCTCTTCTTCACCTAATTGAGTGTTAATTCCAACTTCATCTTTTAGAAGTGCATCTGTCCATGACATATAGTACATGGACGTTGTTAGTATACCCAGAATTAGAACCAAAATTGCAGAATATTTTAGATTGGTTAAGGCCTTTCTTAAATTTTTATTATGTAGGGTTTTAATTGAATCATGGGCCATATATGCAACGCCAAGTGCCAAAATTGCAGTCCCATATGCTAATCTTTTCACAGCTTGGATTGCACTTGCTTTCTCAACACAAGATTCGCAAGCTGTACTGTCATAATTCTTTCTTTCCGTTTCCCCAGCATCAGTATCAAAATAAGTATAATGATCTGTATGATAGCTGTACTCAAAACTGTAATAGGCAGTACCATTATCGGGATTTGCAGGATCGAATATATCCTGTCTTGTTCCACTTATTTCAAACCACTCACCATATTCACCGCCACTATGTATTGCAATTAGGACACAAAGAAATGTGACAACGGCAACCGCTTGTATCTGCTGTAGCTCTTCTTTCATAGGGATTGGTTTTTGTTTCACCTCCTATTTAAAGTTTAGCTTTTTCTCAGCTGAATAAATTATGTTTTTTCAATCATTATTTTTTCAGTTAACATTTTAACACCATCATTCTGTCAACTGTCAATGAAGGTCTGCCCAGTCTGTCAATACGAGGAGGAAGAAGATAGTGAAGACTCTTGTGCCATCTGTGGTTCAGACTTAGAATCAGATTCAATTCCAAATGAAGATTCTGATGTAAAAGAATCAGTACCGAAAGAAGAAAAGACAGATGTA
>JAPYSZ010000044.1:0-1379 GCA_029941645.1 Candidatus Poseidoniia archaeon | reverse complement strand
AAATGAAGATTCTGATGTAAAAGAATCAGTACCGAAAGAAGAAAAGACAGATGTAAAGAAAGAAGTATCAGAAAACATCAGTGAAGAAGTTCCTGAAATGACTGACGAAGAAAAAGAAATTGAAGAGGCTCTAGCTGCTACAGAAATCCCTAAATCTGATACGAAAGAAGGATCTGATATTTCTAAATATCTTTCTTTTTTTTCTAATTTCAAAGAATATCCCGATAAACTTGTAGCAAGATTGGATAAAACTTTCAAGAAAGATGGTAAACTAACCTATGTTTCCACATTATCGGCTTTATTTGTTGCTATTCTAATTTTCTTTAGCATTTTAGGCGTTACAGCAGTATCAGTTCCAAGGACATTGGATCTTAATGGTGAAGGTGAATCTGTAAAACTTCCAAATGGACCTTCTTATGATAGAGAAGCAACTCCACTTTCTGACCCTTACAGCGGTGAACCGTTTAATTGTGAAATGTGGGATCGACAAAGGTATAGTGAATATAGGGATGAAAAAGACATCATGATTACAGATACAAATAATAGTGGACAAATAGATGATGAAGAAAGATATGGTTGCCCAGTGAATATTACCTTAATTTCAGGTTCACTCATTCTTATTTTAAACTTAATGTTCCTAACTTTAGCATTTTATCTCTATAAATCGATACCAAATACCTCTCTAACGGTACCAATACTTATTTTTGGTTTTTGTCAGGTCCTTCTTTTCATAGTTTATGGAGGTTTGATGAACAAACTTATTTTCGCTATTCCACTAACCTTTGGTTTTGCTTGTGCAGTTTGTTTGATAGTTTCAGTATCGGTATTATTTGGACGTATTTCGTTAGAAAGATCACTAGACGAACCCGTATCATTGAACTTTTATTTCTTTGTAATTGTTGTAGCTCTCATGCTTTCTTCAATCTTTGTAAATTATGCTCAGGGCCCATATGCTGTGTGTGAGGATCCCTATACTGCGAAGACGACCCCTCTTGAACCACTTAATGATTATGGACTTGATGGAGTTCTAGGTACGGGGGATGAAGGTGAAGGTAATGGATTTTGGGATGAATTTGATTCATTCGATGATTTTGGAATGGATGGAAAGCAATCTATTGATAGAGACGGAGATGGTAATTATTCAGCTAAAGAATTATATGATGATTTTGGAATGGATGGAAAGCAATCTATTGATATTGACAAAGATGGGAATATTTCATGGCAGGAACAATATGACGATTTTGGGATAGATGGAGTATTGGCCTTTGATTATGAGGGAGATGGAGATTACTCATTAGACAACGAAACGGCACCTGATGAAGGAGAGGGGGATGGTAATTGGACTGAGGGAGAACCCTATATTGACGCTAATAACAATA
>JAPYSZ010000043.1 GCA_029941645.1 Candidatus Poseidoniia archaeon | reverse complement strand
TTATTAGTGCAGCTTCGAGAGCTTCTCGGAATCCAATCAGAAAACCAGCTTGTATATCCATTTTTTTCACTTTCCAAATTTAGGCTACCCTAATTTAGGTCAGCCTAAAAAAATAGCACTATATATAATTTAGGGCGACCTAAATTCCATCGTATATATAACGATAGATTAGCTGTTTAGGGTTTCCTAAATTTTTTATATGGCTCTTCTAGTCGTTTAGTATGGCAATAATGGATGCATTATCAGAAAGTGCCGAGATGATGATTAAGAATATTCATGAATTATCTATGGATGGGGAACGAGTCAGAACATCTGATTTGGCTCAAAAAACTGATTTGAAGCCAGCAACCGTAACCGAGATGATTCAACGTTTAGGTGAGATAGGTCTTGTTGATTATCAGGCCTATCATGGTGTTTTTCTTACTAAACAAGGACAGCATGTGGCAGATGTCATAGAACATAGATTCAACATCCTTCAACGCTTTTTAACTGAAATATTAGGTGTAGAAGAGGAAGAAGCAGCCGAGGTTGCTTGCCGAATGGAACACATCCTAACAAAGGATGTTGAAAATCGATTAAGTAATTTCTTAGGTGTAGATTCTGGTAAGGATTCTGATCTTTTTTGTCATAAAGTCAATATTGATTCAGAAAAAGAACCAGAATTTATTCCGTTAACAAATTTCAAAGAAGGTAAAACGGGAAAGGTACGTTTGATTTTAGAAAAAAGTGAACTAACGAATACGCTTGAACAGGCCGGTTTATCTCCAGGCCGCAATGTCATTGTCAAAAAAGCTAATGGCAAATCATATGATATTGAAACGGAGGACGGTTCTTTGACGTTAGATAGTGATTTAGCAGCTAAGATAATAATACAGAATTGATGTCTTCCAAAGGCGTTCTTTACATTATTATTAGCGGACCTGACAGTTATCAACGAGCCATGGAAGGTCTTAGAATGGCCGAGTACCAATCTGGAGATGGAGCTCATGGTGTAGCTCTTATGCTACAAGGTGAGGGCGTTGAATGGTTACGTAAGGGTGATGAAACCTATAGGAAAGAAATTCAAACATCAATTGGCGTTGTGCATGAATTAGGCGCAGCAGTTTTTGTTTGTGGAGCTTCACTCAATGAGCATGGTTTGACTGCTACAATGGGCAACTATAATTTTTTGAATTCTTCAGCTCCTAAGAGAATAAGTCAAGTTGTAACTAAAGGTTGGCAGATTGCCACGTTTTAGTATCAAAAAGACTATATCTAGGCCTCTTATACAGGCATAATATAGCTGTCAGGAATCATTTTTGGACTGCTAATAGGAAACTAAAAATGGGTACGAAAAAAGTAACAGACGCAAATTTTCAAGAGACAATCGATGGCAATGATTTAGTTCTAGTTGATTTTTGGGCACCTTGGTGCGGTCCATGCAAAGCAGTAGGTCCTGTTTTGGAAGAGATTGCGACTGAGAATTCAAATGTTTTAATCGCTAAAATAAATACAGATGAGAATCCAAACACCTCCTCACAGCACGGAATAATGTCAATTCCTACGATGATGATATTCAAAAAGGGTCAGCTTGTTGATAGATTAGTTGGAGCCTTACCAAAACCAGTAATACTTCAAAAATTAGAACCCCATTTCTAGAATTAATTAATAATTCTTACGCCGGCTACTTGTAATTCTTTCATTAGTTTGTTACTATCATCTTTCGATAAACAACATTTCAAAGAATATACTTCATACATTCTGTGAAAGCTGCTAGCTATAACATCAACACCTCTGTCATTATCCTTGAAAGTAACATTCAACAATTTTTTCATAGGGATTCCACCACTTCGTGGCTCACCTTCCATAATTTGTCCTATATCCTGAATACTTAGTCCTCCCCCTTCAACAACTAAGTGATCACCATAAATCATAATCCATTTACCCTTTCTCGATACATCTTCCCATGCTGATGATGCAGGTAAGGGAGGTCCATCCTCAGATAATATTTCTTCAGGTTTATCAATCCAGTTATCTTCATTCCAAAGCTGCATAGGAATTTCACTATCTTGAAGTAAAGTTACAGGAATCCAGTCTTCTCCATCCCAGAATAATGCATCTTTAGTTAATTCGCCATTTTTCACATCATCAATAATTCTTTGAAGAGGAATAGGTCCATAAACTTCACCTTCCACTTTAACTGGAAATTCTTGTTCTTTTTCGTTCATTTAGGCCTCATAAACATATGCACTTTTAGAATCTAAATCAGGCACTTCACCTAATTTCCACCCTGGTGCGGTTGTTTCTGCATAGTAATAACCTATTTGGTTATCTTTTCCCTCGTTTAAAACATAGTATATTCCTTCAGCTCCAGTAACATTGACTCCTACTGCGGCATGCCCATAATCTTCCCAGGCTTCAGGAATAAGAATCATAGCAGTTTCGTAACCTAATGATTCCAGAATCGAAATTAGAAGAGCTGAAGTGTCCTCACAATCTCCAGTTTGTTCGACTAGAGTTTCAATAGGGTATCTAGGATACTCTCCTACCCCTGCAGTTAGATTGTCTTCTGAATATTTCAGTGCCTGTACAAAACTCATAATGAAATTAACTTCAGTTAAATTATCAAATTCCTTTTCAGTAGCTATTTCTCTTAATTTTTCACCTATTTCCATAACAGCTTCTTCATCCTTCGTTACAAAGTGAATATAGTCTTCATATTCTTTGATAGAGTGATCTTGATTAGTATAATATGAATATCTTGCGGGATTAAAATTATAAGTTATTTGGTATTCAATAGCGTTGTATTGCCAATTGTATGATAAAAGATATCCAAAGCTATAAGTTTCAATATTCACAAAAATTCTTGCATCATTGTTTTCATTTGAATCGTCTAACGATCCATCAAGAGTTCCATTGTTTCCTTGCTCCCAAGACTTTGAGCTAAGATTGTAAGTTATTGTGGCTCTATAGCTGTCATTAGAATCACTTATGTCAAATTCTTCTGGATTTCTAAACTTGTAGTATATTGCGATTACTGTGAATTGATGCTCCGTTTTGTTGTCAGGTACATTTATTTCAAATTCCGTATTTAAGTCAAATTGTTGTTGCCATGGAACTCTCCAAGCTCTATTTTCATTGTCAAAGCGATGTAGTTCTTCCTCATCTTGATACAGATAAAAGACAAGAGGAGCATCTCCTTTATTGTTCTGTTTATCAATTAATTCGACCCATTCAAATGTAAATTTTAGAGCTAAATCGTTTAGAGGATCTATATCTTCAGTATCATTGTATCCATCGTTATCGTCATCAGTATCCTCGTTATCTCCAATTCCATCTAAATCATGGTCTGCATGTTCATTTGAATTCTCTGGAAAATGGTCATCCGTATCATTGTATCCATCATTATCATCATCTATATCTCCGTTATCACCTATTCCATCCTTGTCATTATCATTCCATTCATTTATATTGTTAGGGAATTCATCCACATCATTTGGGACTCCATCAAAATCGCTATCATGCATGTATTCATTAACAAAAATCCCAATCAGTGCACCTCCAAGAATAATGGATATGATTTTGTTGCTTAGACTCATTTATATTCCCAACAAATTTGGCAATTCACTCATATTTGTAAAAGGTATTGCTCCAGCGTTATTCAATTCATCTTCTGAGCACAATTTGATGAGGCCATAAACTTTGATATTTGCTCGAACGGCGGCTGTAACTCCGGGAATGCTGTCTTCTATCACCACACATTCTTCAGGTTTAAAACTCATTTTATTTGCAGCATATAGAAATAAATCCGGTGCAGGTTTAGGGGCCCCCACCATTGAGGCTGTGAATATATTTTCTCCGAAATATCGGTTTAATCCAGTTAATTTCAAGGATCCATTCACATGTCGTGGTTCTCCATTAGAAGCAACACATACAGGCACAGATACATTATCAAGAAGTTCTTTAATTCCATCCATAGGAAGCAAATTAGTTTTGTAAGCATCACTCACTTTTTGAATTAATCTTGGTAACCAATCTTTAGGAATATCTCCTTGTGATAATTCCCTCATCCCATAAATCACAGCATCTAGAGTTTTCCCTCCAAACATCTTAGTCGCTTCTTCTCCTGTAATATCAATACCTAATTCATCAGCCATTTCAGCAATTACTTCATTGGTCAAGCGTTCACTATCTACTAGTGTCCCGTCACAATCAAAAATAATGCATTTTACAGTCACTAATAGACCTTCACATCTTCACATTTCATTATTTCTCTAAGAAAAGATGTTGCATATGTACCCTTGTGTAACCAGAAGTTGAATTTTGGACATCCCTCATTGTCAAGTTCCCATTCCAAATCATTAATTTTTTGACATAGAGGCCGGTACATTCCTAGCGAAGTTAATTGGTAAGCTTCATCTATTGTAAAGTCGTTGAAATCTATTTTTTCATCAGACATAACCATTCTTTCTAATTCACCTTGTAATCCTTTAGTGTATTGACTTTTTACTCCAGGTAAAAGCCCCGCAACCCATGCTTTACCCTCCATACATCGCTTTTCTAATTTTTTCTGATTAAGTTTTGTAACTTCAATTACTTTTCTTTGGTCAGGTCCTCCATAGAGATCTACGGGGATTACATTATCTCCTATCAAGGGTTTATGAAGAGATATTCCTTCTTTTATCCTTAAATCAATAATTCGATTAAACATCGCACTTTGATAAGCATGAACAAACATCTTAGACAAACTCTCCGGTAATTGTTTTAGAGCTCCAATGTAATCGTCTTTCCTTCTTGTTAGATGCCCTATCATTTGTCTTTCAAAGAGTAGATTATGTGGATATTCCTGAATGGCTAATTTGAAATCTTTAGTTTCTTTTAGGTGTTTTCTGGCTTCAAAACCAGATATCTCTGAATCACCTTCTGATAAATAATCCCAAACTGCGCCTTCATAATCTCCCATTACAATTTTTTTCCCAACCAAATGTGTTATAGGTCTCACGGCACCAAAACGTTGAATTCCAAAATAATTCGGAAATCCTTCTTTTAGTTCATCAGCCAGTTTTTCAATATCCTCTTTTTTACCTTTTATATCTGATATTTTAATTATAAATTTATTTCCGACTAAATTTCCAAGTCTTATTGGTTTAATTGCCTTATGCTTAAATTCAATCTCTACATTTTTTATATTCAAATTTTTTATTTTATTGGGTTTTGCCATCAATGAGAAGTATTGCGTAGTTAGTGCACGTTTATCTTTGGTTCCGGCAAATCCAATTGCTTTTTGTCCTATTCCTAATTTCCTTGATAATTCTTTAATCAATACATGGGTATCCCAATTATTTGCAGTTATTTTTACAATACTATGTTTTCCACTATCATTTTCTTTGGACCATATCCAATGCGATTTATCGTTATTACTAATTATTTCTTCAACATTAAAATCTTCAGGTATCTTACGAAGTTTACCACCTATTCCTTTAGAATGTGAAAGATATCTTTCTTTGCCTACTTCCGGTCTAGCCGGTAAAATCATGAACCTAAGCTAATTTATCGCGAATTGTCTTTATATCAGCGACAATGATATCCACAGCTTTTTTAATTGCTTTTTTAGGAGTTCCTTTTTTTGTTCGAACGTAAAATTTAGGATGATCTAAGACGATATGTCCCATGTAATAGGAAGCATAGTCAACATCAGGATTGGCCAGAGTATGATTCATTAAAGGTCCTAGCAACGTCTCATTAGCACCACGTACCTCTATTTCCAATTCGTTCTTGGTCTTGTTAATTACGGAAACTTCCATGGAGTTGTGCGGACTTAAAGGGGTATTATAAAGATTGGGCGAGCTTAATGGCCTTCGTTCTTTCTATTTTAGATGCCGTTGTTTTTATTCCAAGAGGAGAGAATATGCTTGAACTTGCAAAATGTCCTAGTTCCTTCAAGCATTTTACTATTTTGTTTCTTTGTGGTGTTTGCCCTATCTCAGCAATTCTAGCAATATCATTGATGTCATATAATCCAGGCGGCCCATTAGCTTCTTCACTTAATGTTTCAAAAAACTTACCTAACTTTCCTTCATAATTTGAGGGGACAAGTTCCTTCTCGATTATTTTGTCAACCCACAAAGGTCCTCCAGCACCATATTCTTCTTCTTCCACAATTTCCATATCAGTGTTTATCCATTTCAATTCCACATTATTTTTTTTGGTTAATTTAACAAAAACACGTAAGTGATGCCCTTCTGAGTAGCATAATAATGGTTGAATTCCTTTCCCAATTTCAGAGGCCATTGAGTGCATTTTACTTAACATAATTCTTATTCCTATTTCTTTTGCAGCCACTTTTTTCATAGAATTAGCTCCGTATCTTTTCATACAGATTGAAGGTTTTGCACCACACAATACAGCAGTGTCAGTAGCTGATACTCCTAAAATTCCATTATCATTCAATCCCTTAAGTGCCGCCTCTAGAAATGGGGCTGGTGTTCCGAAAGGATCAATATCTATACAGTCATATTTCTTTTCTTGGAGCAACTCTTCTACAGGTTTATTGTAAATTGTACTTTCGATTCCGTTTAATTTTAGGTTTTCAGCTATAGTATTTGTGGCTAAAGTAGAGGTATCACAAAATTCTACATTTAGTCCAGCTTCTAGAATAAGCCTTATTCCTCTTATTCCTGAAGCTGCCAATCCATCCAGTACAATTCCTTCTATTTCGAGTTCTTTTGCAAAAGCTACATGTAAATCACGGCTCATTTCCATAGCAGGATTGTAGAAAACACCTTTTGCTTTTCCTGGACCTTTGTCTTTACCAGAAAGATTTGCCTTGAATATAGCCCTGCCTTCTTGATGTTCTTTCACACCATTCCAGTTTTTAGAATAGTAACTGCTTTAGAAGGTAGAATAGCGGAATTTATAGGGGTAACTTCTAAAGTTCTCAAATCATCCCTCTTGCGAATTGATTGCAGTAAGGGATTCCTAGATCTTTTGTGCATAGTGATTAACATTGGTTTTCCACATTTTAATGCTTCTTTTAGTATTGCACTGAATTCTTTTGATTCGGATACTAATTTCCCAACTTCATCAACTAATATGAGATCAGCTTCTTCAATTGCCTTAGCAACTGATTCGGTTGCAATTCGATTAACGGCATCTAACCTTATTCCCAAAGGTGTTGATTCAGGTGTTTTTCCAGGGATTCTTGGTTTAACATCCCATCTAACAGATGCAGATAGCTCTTCTTCACCTGTTGTATAATCCTTTAGATTGTATCCTATAATTTCGCCCTCTTCGCGAATAGGGTGGGTGGTAAATCCACCGATACTAAATTTATCTTCAATCATTTTTGCTATTCTCAGGACCGTTCTAGTTTTACCAGTGCCTGGCTGGCCGGAGATAGCTACCTTTACGGGAATCATCACTTGGCGGCTATAATTGGTGCGTATGTATAAGTATATGTCCAAGTGTTCAATTTAATTTTTCAATCTCTCTGGGCAGGCTTTTCTTCTAGAACAGCTGTTACATTTCCCTACTCTTTTATGGTTTCGATGAGCTTCCATATTGCCTTTAAGAATATCATTCATTTCCTCTAATTTTTCGACAACTAATGCTTTCAAATCAGAATCCCATTTTACTTCATGAGGGATACTGTCAAAACCATATCTTATCTGACCACAACTAGGTGGTTTGTCTGTAAATGTCTCTTCTGATAATAAGCAGTAAGCTCCAATTTGTAAAACATGGCTAAAAAAAGGTGCTTTAGGTCTTCTACCTGTTTTTACTTCTACAGGAATTCTCATACTACCTTCCTTTATCAAATAATCTGGGCGTCCAGCTAAATTATAATTCTCAGATTTTAATACGGGTGTTTCCTTTGTCAAACCATCTGGTGTTTCAATGTCAGTTTCTCCTAATTTGTAATCATCTCTTAATTTGTCTATTTTTTCAGTAGATAATAATAATTTATAAAGAAAAAACGAAGCGATTAACATCCATCCTATTCCAATTATAAGTAGTATAAAACCTAGGTTTTGTCTTAATTCATTATTTGAAATCAATAGTATGATTAAAGCTAATGTGACTAATGACATAATCATTGCAACGACAGTCATTAGGTTTGTTGATGTTTCTCTTGAATTTTCTTCTTCAACAAGCAGATTCTTTAGTGAGTCACCCATTTCTTTGTGCTTTTCAACACCAGTATTGACCTCATCACCCTCAGCATCTACACCTTTCAGATCTAAGTGCCAAGATAAAGGGCAATATCCATAACGCTCCATTTCTGAAGCTGAAATAATTTGCTTGGGCATG
>JAPYSZ010000042.1:6477-8459 GCA_029941645.1 Candidatus Poseidoniia archaeon | reverse complement strand
ACTCTTCCTCCTGAACCCAAACAACGGTATGATTGCATCAAATGTTCTCCACCAATAGGGTCCAGCACTAGTTCAACTCCTTTATCATCAGTCCATTCCATTATTTCCGCCAAAAAATTCTCTTTATTAACTGGTAAAACTCCTTTTTCGCGAATAAAATCATGCTTTTCAGGTGAGCACGTACCAAATATCGTTTTAGCTCCTGCAATCTTTGCTAACTCAATTGATGCAAGGCCAACACCGCCTGCAACGCCGTGAATCAAGATTGATTCACCCTCCTGAAGTGCACCAGGATGAATAATCATCAAGTAAGAAGTAAGATATACTGCTGGAAAAGCAGCAGCCACCTCAAAAGAAACTTCATTAGGAATCTTGAAAACCCCGCTTGTTTTTGATAGAGTATGTGTTGCATAACCGCCATTCGTTCCTGAACCAACAACACGGTCTCCAACTTCAAAATTATCAACATCTGGACCTATCTCATGGATAGTACCTGATACTTCCATACCTGGTGTAAATGGTGGTTTTGGAGCACCGGGGTACAAACCCATACGTGAAAGAATATCTGCAAAATTTATCCCAGCTTTTGAAACCCGAATACATACTTCTCCGGGACCTGGTGATGGAGTGGGAAGCTCCTGTATCTCTAAATTATCAGGCCCACCATGCTTTGTTACGACTACAGCCTTCATCAATCCTCATTATGGTAATAATCTAAACCAAGATGTGTAATCAGCGTTTCCCCCATCAAATAGCGAAGTGTATTCTCTAATTTGACTTTCTGTGAAAACAAATCATGTATAGGATACAAATCTGGTTTACACATTGGCGATTTGAAATAGAATGATAACCATTCTTGTATTCCGTGCATACCTGAGCGATTAGCTAAATCCAAAAATAACGCCAAATCAAGAACAAGTGGTGCTGCTAATATTGAATCTCGACATAGAAAATCTACTTTGATTTGCATTGGATAACCTAACCATCCTTTAATGTCAATGTTGTCCCAACCTTCTTTGTTGTCCCCTCTAGGTGGATAATAGTTGATACGAACTTTGTGATACAAATCACCATACAACTCAGGATATTTTTCAGGCTCTAATATTTGCTCTAAAACTCCTAATTTGGAAACTTCTTTTGTTTTGAATGACTCGGGATCATCTAAAACTTCGCCGTCTCTATTACCTAGAATATTGGTTGAAAACCAACCATCAATTCCAAGCCTTCGAGCCTTGAAACCGGGTGCTAAAATTGTTTTCATAAGCGTCTGACCTGTCTTGAAATCTTTTCCAGCAATAGGGACTCCTTCTTGCGAAGCCAAAGAATACATTGCTGGAAAATCTACTGAAAGATTAGGGGCTCCATTTGCATAAGGAAGACCCTCTTTTATCGCAGCATAAGCATACAATATCGATGGTGCAATAGAAGGTTCATCATCATCTAATGCTTTTTCAAGAGAGTCTAATGAATCATAAACTGAACCCTTGGGATCTTGATATACTTCAGTACTGCCACACCAAATCATTACAACACGATTTAACCCATTATTCTTCTTGAAATCACGAATGTCCTGCCTAAGCGCCTCTATTCGAGAACGATGACCTTTGACAGATTTAACATAGGTTCCATTCAATTTTTTAACAAAGTGTTTGTCAAAAACGGCCTTCATTGGCTTAATTGATGACAATTCTGTTTTAATTTGATCTAATAATTCTGTATCAATTACGCCAGCCTTGACTGCAGCCTCATAACAATTATCCTCAAAAATATCCCACCCTCCAAAAACCAAGTCATTAAGATTAGCCAACGGAACGAAATCCTTAATGCCGACTTCTCGCTTTTCAGTTCTTTTTCCTAATCTTAGAGAACCCATTTGCGTTATTGAACCAATAGGACTAGAAATTCCATTACGAATTGCCACTGTTCCTGCAATAAATGTAGTGCTTACAGCCCCTAAACCAGGCATTAGAACTCCTAGTTTG
>JAPYSZ010000042.1:0-6377 GCA_029941645.1 Candidatus Poseidoniia archaeon | reverse complement strand
GAAACTCCACGAACTATTGCTCTCATAATAAGGGACCTAAAATTAATGGCAACAACACTGTCGCATCCCCTTCTACCGTTATTCTTCTTGCTTTGGGTTTAACTTTCCCCCACGAAACTGCTTCTCTAACACGAGCTCCACTAAGTGAACCGTCCCATTCTGGGGCAGTAGTGACCTGAACTGCATAATCTAAGCCATCTCTAAACTGATTCCACCATATAGTATGATGTTTGGATATACCACCGCCAACCATCAAGGCTCCTGTAGAATTTGCTTCATGTACTATATCTGAAAGTTCATGTTCTTCGGCTAAAACATCTAAAGTAAAATCCTTGTGACTCTGCCAAAATAGCCACAATTGAGAACCAACGGCACCATCTGTAGGACCTGGAACAAAAACCTTGATATTTTTCTTAGCGCATTCAACCAAAAACGACTCCGAGCTATTTTCTTCCTTTGCCAAACGAAGACCCAACTCATGCCATATTTTCCAAGGGGGCCAACGACTTTCCTGTGAATAAAGATCTTCCAGAATTGGCTGTATCCAACTCTCTATAGGAATACCATACGAATCATCAGGAACTAAGACATTACCCAAACGACTAACACCTTCTTCTCTTAATTTTTCGTCATCCATTACAAAATCACCATGATAATAATCTGCTAGGATTCGAGCTATATCGTGATCTAAAGTTCCACATGTGGTAACCACCACATCAACCATATCATTCTCGACTAATTGCCGAATTAAACCACGAGTACCTGTAGCCATAATATCTGCTGGAAATGATAAGAATTTTGTACATTCATTTTCATTCATATTCTTAATAATTGATGTTGCTGTTGGAATTTTAGATGCTACAAAACCTCCTGCCTCTCCAAATTGAGAAATTAAATCTTCCAAGGTTGTATTAGAATTAATCTGAATGTCTTTTACAGGATTTTTACGCATCCTTTATCAATCCACAAGTACCACAAATATATTTGCCATCATCAAGAATTAACTTACCAACATCACATTCTGGACAATTTTGCTCATCATTTGGAGATGTATCAACATTTCTCTCTTCATCATCCTCATCATGTAAAGCTACTGCAACTACAGTTTCATCCTCATCAACTGCCATTACTTTGACACCTCGACCAACACGAGCGATTTGCCTTATTGTGTCTATATGTGTACGGATAACCTTACCTGAAGACGTGGTAGCTAAAACCTGATTAGCATTACCTGGAGTTAAAGTTGCAACAACTTTTCCACTCTTTTCATCAACTTTTATGTTTTTAACGCCTTTAGCACCTCTTCGGGTTAGTCTGTAATTGCTTGCATTTGCCCTCTTACCATATCCCTTTTCTGTTATTGTCAACAGTACTTCTTCATCATTTACCAAAGACATGCCAATAACTTCATCACCTTCTTTCAAACGCATACCAATTACACCTTGCCCATTACGTCCTACAATTCTAATTTCACCTTCTGAAAAACGATTGGCCATCCCTTCCTTAGTTGCAAGCATAACTTGACTCTCACCCTCTGAAATTTTTACACCCACTAATTCATCATTTTCTTTCAGTGTAATTGCTCTAAAACCTTGATCTCTAACCCAAGCCCTTTGTATTCGAGATGAATACTCTTCCAGTCGCGTTTTCTTTACAATTCCATTCTTTGTTCCAAATAAGAAATAATGCCCCTCTCCACCAATATTGGCAACTGGTAACATACACAAAACTTTTTCATCTTTTGATTGCCGGCCTTCATCTAATTTTTGAAGAAGTTGAACTAATGGCGTCCCTTTAGAATAACGTGAAACATCAGGTATTTGCCAAGCCTTAAGGAAATACATGCTTCCTGATGTTGTAAAGAACAAGAGGTGATCATGAGAACTCATTGAATATAATTCCACTGGGAAGTCACCCTCTTTTGCTTTAATTCCTATTCGACCTTTACCACCTCTATGTTGAGCTTGATATTCTTCAAGGCCTACTCGCTTAATGTATCCTGCGTGCGTTCGCATAACTACAACTTGTGATCTAGGAATCAAATCTTCCGTTGCTAAATCTCCATCAAAGTCTGAAATGAGAGTTCGTCGCTCGTCACCGTATTTCTCATTTAATTGACCTAATTCCTCTTTTATTATTGCCGAAACCTTAGATGAATCCAATAAAATTGATTTTAATTCATCCATCGTTTTCTGTAGTTCTTCTAACTCTTTTTCTCTTGCTTCGGCATCTTGTTGTGATAATTGATAAAGGCGCATATCAGCTATAGCCTTGGATTGAACTTCACTAAGTTTGAAATTCTTTTGTAATCCCTCAATAACTGCGTCTCTTCCTGCCGCTTTTCGGATAAAGGCAATAACCTTATCCAATTTCGATATGGCCAGTAATAAACCTTCAACAATATGGGCTCTTTCTTCAGCTTTCTTGAGACGATATTCCGTTCTTCTTGTAACAATTTCTTTACGGTGATCTAAATAAACCTGCAAGAGATCAATAAGCCCCATCCTCCTAGGTTGACCTTTAACTAATGCCACATTGTTGATAGAAAAACTAGTCTCCAAAGCTGAATGTTTGTATAGTTGATTTTCAACGATAATTGGCGAAGCATCACGTTTTAACTCAAAAACAACGCGCATTCCTTTTTGATCAGATTCATCTCTAATATCTCTAATTCCTGCAATTTTCTTATCCCTTACCATCTTAGAAACTTCTTCTAAGAGACGGTTTTTTTGTACAAGAAAGGGTATCTCTGTAACAATCAAATATTCATTCTTGGTATCTGACTCATGGACTATCGTACCACGCATTTTAACTGAACCTTGACCTACACTGTATGCATCAAATATCCCTTTACGGCCCATTATGGTACCACCTGTAGGGAAATCAGGTCCTGGTAAAACATTCATAATTTCGGCAATCGATACCGAGGGGTTATCCATCAATAAATTTAATGCATCTAATATTTCGGAAAGATTGTGTGGAGCCATATTAGTAGCCATACCCACTGCAATTCCTGATGAACCGTTCACCAAAAGACCCGGTAAAAGACCTGGCAGAACTGTAGGTTCTTGCAATGAACCATCGTAATTATCTCTAAAATCAACTGTTGCCTCATCAAGGTCACCCAGAACTGAATCTGCAATTGTTGCTAAGCGAGATTCTGTATAACGCATAGCAGCAGCTTTGTCACCATCTATTGAACCAAAATTGCCTTGGCCATCAACTAAAGGATAACGTAGTGAAAAATTCTGAGCCATCCTAACCATAGTATCATAGATTGACTGATCACCATGTGGATGGTATTTACCCATCGTGTCTCCAACAATTCTTGCAGATTTTTTATATGGGGAACGAGAGCCTGAGCCCATCTCTTTCATTGCATAAAGAACTCTACGATGTACTGGCTTAAGACCGTCACGAGCATCAGGTAGAGCTCTTCCTACAATAACTGACATTGCATAATCCAAATAGGATTTACGCATCTCTTTCTCTATGCTTATCTTTAGAATTGTATCTGTATTTTCAGTAGTCAATATTTGGCCTCAAATCTATAATGAAACTAATGAATAAACCCCCTTAAAAGGGACTCCCCTAACGACTCTGTGGCACCTCCACTAAGCTTAGTACTGGTAAACTCAAAATCAAATAACAATTTTAGTGATTCTCATCGACGATTAATTGCTAAAATTGCACCCGTCTGTTTTGCTTATAACTTTCACTTAATTTTAGTAAATTTCAAAATCGATGATTCACCACTAAATTTTGCTAAGGAAATAGCACCTTCCACTAGCATTGGAGAAAGTGGTGAAAGATTAGTAGAACTAGCTAAAAAAGGAAGGATACAAATTGCAAATTTGCCTATTACTGGAAAAATTGGAGAAACTGTAATTTGTACATCTAGGCCAGATAAGAGCAAAGTTACAAATATTGAAAAAATTGCTGAGATATCAAAAAATAAAAAACTCGCCCTAGTTTTTGGATGTGATGAAAACAGGAATAAGAATGTTAGAAAATTACTAGATTTTACCAAATATCATTTGGACATCAGTAAAAAGGGAATAAAACTAGAAATTGATTTGGAAATAGGTGCTATAGCAAACAATATACACGAACTTAGAAAAGTCTGAGAGCTTCTTCTACACGACCTAACTCAATGCCAGTGCTTTGCCTACCGCAAACTGCCCCGTTCGTAGATGAGATAACACCTGCACCGACTAATGGCATACCAAAATTTACAGTACCTTCCATTACAGGAACTTCTAGAACTTTCTCCATTATCTCTTTTTCCTCGTCTGATATTTCAGGATGGCACAAACCACCTTTGTTAGTTACACAACCAATCATTCCAAGCGTATCCATCCGATTAAATGAACGCGACTCTATTTTTATCTCCAAGATTTCTTCAGCTGATGTTTTAGATCTAGGAGTCAGCCTCTCATTACAGAAGCCCCCGCTGTCATTAATAAGAAAATTATTACCTATTGCATTTGAACGTTCAGAAAGAACTCCAAAATTTAATCCTATATCTGAGGCAATAGCTTCAATTTTATCTGATTCCATAGTCGTAATCAAATTTGAAACAAGTATCCCCTTACTGTTCATTGCAATTAGAGTTCCTAGAACACTACTACCCCCTATGGTTACAACTTCAATTCGAGTCCCTAAAGCCTCAGAAATAGCCTCCATATCGTCGCTTGGTATGCCTGGAGGGATGAAAGTCAACGAGTCGTTAGTGGCGCAGAAAACACCAGAGTATGGACTATTGAAAAGATCTCTCTGAAGTAAAGTCATAAAATTTATTCGGCAAGGTGTACTATTACGCTTCCGTCTTCAAATTTTAGGGCACGAACTCTAACCTTTGATGGAGGTTTTTCAATGCCTCGAGACCAAATATACTGATTTACAGGTGGATCGATAAACAATTGCTTTTCTTCACCACTCCCTTTCCGGGCTTCTGAAGCTTTTCGCAAAATTTCACCATCTCTCTCTGGTTTCATATGTCTAGTAATGAAATCTTCAACTATACGCATAGCGACAGGGGCTCTACGTGAACGTGGAACTTTGTGAAGCTTACGCAAAGGAATTGTGTACAACCTCTCCTGCATTAATTCATCATCTGCCATTTTTCATCACCTGTGTAATTTGCCCCTTCTCCAAAAATGGCGCTTAGGATGAGATGTGAAATTTCTATTAGTTCTTTGAATAACCCAAGCTGGGACTCTACGATTTCGTTTAACTAACTTGTTTAAACGTAATTTTTTACCGTAAACTTTTCTGCTGGACATGACTAATATTTGCTAAGTGAGCTAATCTCCTTTTCTAATTTTTTCTTAACTTCAAAAGCAGTATTGTCTAAGATAGATTGACCTTTAGGTGTCAAACCTCTACCCCCTTGTTTTGCTTTTACTATCAAACCTGAAATCTCAAGTTGTTGCATTATTAATCTGAGAACTTTCCGACTTCCACCACGGCTTCTATTGGGTTTAGCACCTCTATCGCGAACTCCAGAGTAATGTTTAGCCAAACGTTCGGTTCCTATTGGGCCATGAACTCCAATCTTTCTAAGAACTGAAGCCGTTCTAAAATACCACCAATCGGATTGTGTAGGTGACTTTTCTTTATGCACTGCAGTCTTTACAAAACTGGACCACTCAGGAGGAGAAATAGCATCATCGCTCTTGAGAGTGTTGGCAAGTGCGCCAACTAAGTGCTCACCCGGTACGTCGTAGTGTGTTGTCACGTGAATAAAACCTCTACAGGGTGAGGCGCCACACGGACTATATTATAAACTTAAGCCTAATTCAAATATCCAATGGATACTCTTCAAAAGTTCATATTAGAGCACAATACCATGACTCTAGCTACTGTTGGTAATAAAGTTGCATCAGCTGCCGCCGTATTCTACGTACCTATCAAAAATAACACCTCTTTGATATTTGTGAGTAGTCCCGAATCTGAACATATTTTAAATTGTAAAATGGAACCTCATTGTGCCGTTACAATACAAGATGATGGACTGAGGTGGGAAATAATTAAAGGAGCACAACTCAAAGGTGAGGTTTATGTGGCTGATAAAAAATATTGGATGAATTACTTCGAAAAGTATCCTTACATAAAATCGGATGAAACTTTATCCAAAGTTTTAGAAAAAGTAAAATTATATGAATTTGAAATTGAATGGGCTAGACTGATAGATAACTCAAAAGGGTTTGGAAACAGAGAAGAATATAACTTTTGATTTAGTCAGCAAAAATCTGATTATTGTGAAAATACCAAATAGCCCCAACAAACAAAATAATCATTAGTGTAATTATTATGAATCCTAAAGTGTTACCAATCACAGGGAAAATGAATAACACAAAAAGGCCAACTAAAAA
>JAPYSZ010000041.1 GCA_029941645.1 Candidatus Poseidoniia archaeon | reverse complement strand
GTATATTTTGTTGCTGGAATATTGGAAAGTAGTTCCATTTTATCTAAAAACTCTTTCTCATATTTACGAGTAAAATCCAACTCATCAATCCCAACTTTAGAGGCACCAAGTGCAGTCTCATCTGAAACATCGGTAAAATTCTGTATATGATTTACCTCATAACCCTTGTACCCCAACCATCTTTTTAGAACATCAAAAGATACGTAGGATTTAGCATGTCCTAAATGTGTATCTGCATAAACCGTAGGACCACAAACATACAAACCCAAGTTTTTGGATTCGGGGGCAAACTCTTCTTTTTGTCCTGTTGCAGTATTAAAAAATCTCAACCTTTGTCACCGCCGCCTCTAGCGCAAATATTACCCTCATTTGGCCAATCTTCGCCATAATACATAGACATGCAATACGAATGGGCATTGTATCCTACTGAATCTAGCAAACTTGTAACTCTAAAATTAGGAGCTGGGACAAAAATTTCTACAGTACTATCATCAGGTATGGCCTGAGCTGTAGCTTGAAGCAAACCTTGCCAATTCTTACAACCAGGTTCTACAATCCAAGGACCTATCTCATACCAATCATCCTCACCTTTAGCCATGATAAATCCTTTTACAGAATCATCTTCTCCTAAAGCAGCAAACGAACATTGAGGAAGATAATCATTCAGTTCTTTGAGAAATCGTGAACGATCGGCTCCAAACTGGCGTAAATCCATTGCCACTATCTCATCCCAATAACTCTTTGCTGGAACAATATTATTCTTATCAGACTCTACATCAAAAGGTTGAAAGGATTTCATGCTCGCATCTAAACGAAAGACAGTTGACATCCCTTCAGCCATAAATCCCAAATCTTTGTAGAATGATGCCACATCCATTCTTGAATGAACTCTTACTGACTTACATGTCTCTAATCGTTTCATGGCTTCCTTGAGTAAGACCTTGCCAACGCCTTTACCTCTGCTTTTAGAAGATACTACCACATTTCCAATCATCCCTAAATTCCCATAATCAAAAACAGTAGTAACACCAAGAAGTTCATCGCCTTCATGCGCCACTAAAGGAATACTAATTCGGAGAAGTCTTTGCCAATCTTCAATAGAATTACCCCATTCTTCACCATCTGTCAAGGATTTTGCAAATTCAAGTTCTGATTCCTGTAATTCTCGAACTTTAATCATCACTTAATCCCTCATCACAGTCTTGTTGCCCAAAAGTCAAGAATTTTTTTTCCTCTCTTTGAAGTTTAAGTCTACAACTTCCATATCCAAAATCCTCTCCTCCATACCAATGTGGACAATCCTTGCACTTAAGCATCAAATGTTATCATTGACCAAGATTAATGAAGATATGTATTGATAAAATCTTATAACGCAAGCCTTTCATACTGAAGTATGAATCGAATCTCATCGATTGTCATAGCACTCATGCTGACTGTGACTACAATGAGTACTGGCTCTATTGAAAATCCAGATTTTAAGAAAAAAGATAACATGCCAAGTGGTTTTGATAGCCATGAAAATGATACTATAGATCGAACTAACACTTTCCCTTTTGACGTCTTTTTTGATGACTATTATGACACCTCTGGTGAATTGTATAGCGAATTATTTGCCATTCAAGCGGCCTATCCTGAAATTGTAGAAATATACACTTTAACAGATATGCTTGAGTCTGGTGGTACTTGGCAAAATAATGAGATTTATGGACTTAAGATATCAGATAATGTAGCCAACGAACCGGACTATTATGATGACCCTGATGAGGAGACTTTCTTTATTGTAGGAAATCATCATGCCAGAGAATGGATGACTGTTGTAACTCCCGTATATTTTGCTTATTTCTTAACTCATTTTTACGGAATGGAACCCACTGATAATGACGGAGATGGACTCATTAATGAGGATATGATTGATGGAGTTGACAATGACGGAGATGGAGAACAGGGTGGTAGAGTTGACGAATACGGACGCGCATTATTCGATGGAATCGATAATGATGGCGATGGTATAATTGATGAAGGAATTGATGAAGACCCAAGTGAAGCAAGAATTACGCATTTAGTAAACAATAGAGAAACTTGGATTGTGCCTCTGCTAAATCCGGATGGATATAATTATGACCGAGAAGATCCTAGCAGACTTTGGCGCAAAAATATGCGTGATAATGATCAAGATGATCGTTATGGTGGTACCTGTGACGGAGTTGATATCAACCGTAACTATCCTTTCGAATGGGGACACAATACTCAATTTACTGCATTAATCGGTGATGATTTAGAGCCTGAAATTACTGTTGACGATGACAACATATGTTCAGATGTTTATCATGGACCTAGAGAACAAGTCGACAATGATGGAGACTGTGAAACTCTCTGTGATGTTGGTTTTGAATTTGGTGAACAAAATTCGCAAACTGGTGTAGATGAGGATCCACCAGACGCTCAGCATACTGATGATGATGGTGATGGAAAAATAGATGAAGATAAAGAAGGAGGGTTTTCTGAACCTGAAACTCAAGTAATCGAACATTTAACTTGGAGATTAGATATATATGAAGACTACCCTCAAGATAAGTACCTAGAAGATTACCAGAACGGAATTATTAGGACTAATTGGCCTGAAATGATGATGTATGCTCCGGATGGAGATTACATAAGCACTTATCGTAAAGAAGCACACGATATGAAGCATAACATCATGAATTCCGTATCTTACCATTCATACTCTGCACTGTACATATGGCCATGGGGTTACAAAGATCAAGATCCGCCTCATGAATTATACATGGAAAATCAAGTTAAACCTTTGATGAATGTAACAGGTTATGGTAACTGGAAAGATGAAGGTGGATACAAAGTATCTGGAGACATCAATGATTACCTCTATGGGATGCAAGGATCCTTTTCATATACTGTTGAGCTAAATTATGGTAGTCAAGGTGGACTTCAAGGCGGATTTCATGCAGATCCTTTACTTATCAGACCAACTGTAAGAATGCATCTCTTAACCAATATGCACTTCCTCGATGAATCACCCAATGCTAGAATTGGACAAATGTTTGGCAGTGATACTGGCAATTTAGGTATAGATTCTGTAAATTCACCTGAGAGGACTATGATGCCAAAGCTCTCAATATTATCTGAGAAAGGAGATGCTGTTGATGTTGGATTCGGATCTGATACCAACGTCGAATTTGATGAAAATAAACTCTACTCAAACGATGATATAGCCGTTAAAGTGAAAGTGGATAATGCTCAATACATGTTAAAAGATTCATTATTCTTAAATTACAGGACTGAGAAAATGCCTGAAGATATATGGATAGAAGTACCTATGGTTTGTATAGAAAACTGTGATTTGAAAGTCTATTCTATATCCAATGACAGCCTCGGCTTACCTGTAAGAGAAGCTGTTTACAAAGGATACATACCCGAAACTGAAGAATCCATGAATGTACAATTTTATGCTGTTGCACAAGACTCGCGCCTAGCAAATGCATTTGGAGGAGGCTTTGTATTTACCGGATACGGAAATGCAGAACCAGTTGAGGTTTTTGTGGACGATATTATTGGATTTGGAAATCCTATTATTGATTTCTTTGCAGTCGCTATAATGATGGGAATAATGTATGGAGTTGTTTGGGGTGGATTATACAAAACCGTAGGAATTGCAACAAAAGCTGAAAGAATAAAAAACGAAGAAGATAGTCTTCCTAAACCAAAGAGAGCAAAGAAAACGGCTAAAGGAAGCTGAAAATGGCCGATGAAGAACCGGAAATGTTTTCTTCGAGACTAGGATTAATCCTGACTACAATTGGTGCTGCAGTAGGAACTGGAAACATATGGCGATTTCCCCGTGAAGCTGCCGCAAATGGAGGCGGAGCATTCATGATAGGATGGCTTCTTTTCCTATTTGCATGGTCAATTCCTTTATTGATGGCTGAATTTGCCATCGGAAAAAAGACAAGACTTGGAACTGTAGGAGCCATGAGAGATATGGCTGGACGTAATTTCACCTGGCTTGGAATATGGATGATGTGGGTTGGAACTGCGGTAGGTTTCTACTATGCAGTAGTTATGGGATGGACCATCAGATACTTCTGGATTGCAATTTCAGGTGATATGAGTGATGCAACCGATACGGAACAAACTCAGGCTCTGTGGGATGATTTCATAAGTTCGCCTGCTGAAGTTGTATTTTTCCAATTAATTGCAGTTGCCTTTTCTGCTTTCATTGTTTACTATGGCATTAGTGGAATAGAAAAGGCAAACATGATTTTGATACCATGCTTGGTAGCATTCCTTATAGTTGCTATGATTTATCCGTTTATTCTAAATCCTTCAGGGGCTATAATGGGACTAAAATTCCTATTCATACCACAAGGTGAATATTTATTCAAAGGAGAAACCTGGATTCGTGCTTTAACACAATCTGCCTGGTCAACATCTGCTGGATTCGGAATGGCCATCACGTATGCAGTAGCAATGCGAAAGAAAGAAGATATTGGTCTTAATGCATTCCTTACAGGACTTGGAAATAACTCGGTATCACTCATTGCCGGTGTTGCAGTTTTAGGAACTGTTTTTGCTTTATCTGATTCGACTGCGGAAGGTTTAGAAGCTGTTGAATCTGGATCTTCTGGATTAACATTTATTCATTTAACTGCATTATTTGCATCAATGGGAACTGCTGGATGGGTTATAGGCAGTATATTCTTCTTAGCTATGTCATTTGCTGCACTAACGTCTATGGTTTCAACCCTGCAAGGCTGTGTCGTTAATTTTGTAGATATGGGATGGGAAAGAAAAGAAGCTGTAAGATACATTGCAGTAGCTGTTGCATTTGCAGGCATACCTGCCGCAATAAGTCTAGAATTCTTAGACAATCAAGATTTTGTTTGGGGAACTGGGCTAATTGTTTCAGGATTAATGGTTGCTATCGTAGTAATGAAATTTGGTGTAAGTAATTTCAGAAAGAATTTAATCAATACCGAATATGCAGATGTTCAAATTGGTGTATGGTGGGAATATATTATCAAATATGTCTTTCCAATTGAATTTATAGCTGTATTTGGATTCTTTATATATGAAAAATTACAAGATGATAGTCACTCCCCAATCGAAGGAATGGGTCTTGGGTTATTCACTATCATAACTATGATTGTTCAATGGGCTATTGTACTTATCATATTCATCGTTGTTCTAAATAATAGAGTTGCAGATTCTGTCAAGAAAGGTCCAGTTTCTGATGGAAACTTTGATGATGATGTCGAATGGGCTGAAGATGTCTAATCTATTTCAATAGACTAGCCTTAGCTGCAGAAAATTCTTCATCGCTTAGCATGCCGCTATCCTTTAGTTCACCAAGTTTTCTTAATTTTTGAAGAAGAACTTCACGCTCGTCTTGTATAGCTGTAGTTTCCTTACGATTACTGCCCCAATCACTACGTCTATCATCTCTTTTCTTAAGTCTAGAACCACATTTTCCACAAATGCGGAAACTTGTAGGTACCCGAGCTTCACACTTGCTACAAACTACGTGTAAATCACCCGAAAAAACTTCACGATGTGAATATTTGGCTGCATTTTCTTCTTCACCGGGTGGGATTTCATTTGTAAATATAGATTTGTTCTCATAATCGTTAGGGAACCAGTCGCGCCTAATTGCTGAAAATGTATCTCCTTCTACAGAATGATAAAATATATCCATACGTGTGATCTCTCTATCACTATTATCGAGTTTAACCTCAATTTTAAGCGTTGTTTCACCACCTACTTTGATATTATCAACTATCGTTTGGCCCTTAGTTATTAACTTATCAAATGATATAGTAGTACTACGTGCATTACCATTTCCAGTATTACTCAAAGTTATTTCAAATTCATTCCAAACATGAGGGGTAAATGGTTCTACTTGTGTGACGGCAAACTCAATAAATGGTAATGAAAATTGTGGTGTTGACGCTGATGCAATAGTCTCATCAGCTAATTTTTTAGCTTCAAGAACTTCATCAAGCAATTTAGCAGGGTCAGTTCCAGACTTCTTAGAACGCTTTCGTTTAATTCTCCGAACTTTCTTTTCGGTCCCAAAATCCGTAAAGGAAACCTTATCTGCCATTAATTAAGCATAATAAGCGGGTAATTTATAATTGTCTACTTACTTATTTTTCTTCTTCGACTTCTTCATAGTCAACATCAACAACGTTGTCATCATCAACTTCTTTAGAATCACCCTCTGAAGATTGAGCCTGAGCTTGTTCTTCGGATGCCTGTTGGTAAGCCATTTGTCCAATTGCTTGTGAAGTCTGTTGGAAATCTTCTAGTGCTTTCTTCATTGAATCTAAATCATCTTCCTTCATAGCAGCTACCAATTTCTCCTTAGACTCTTCAACCTTAGATTTGGTATCCTCATCAACCTTGTCTCCTAAATCCTTAATGGCTTTCTCTGTAGCATATATGAATGACTCCGATTGATTACGCGTTTCTACTAAATCACGTGTAGCCATATCCTCATCAGCGTGTTGTTCAGCCTCTTTGATTTTTTCATCGATTTCTTCATCACTCAAATTAGATTTAGATGTGATTTCTATCTTCTGTTCATTGCCCGTTCCCTTATCTTTCGCAGTAACGTTCATTACACCATTACGATCAATATCAAATGAAACTTCAATTTGTGGTATTCCTCGAGGTGCAGGTGGAATTCCAACCAATTGGAAACGTCCTAAAGTATCATTGTCTGCAGCCATAGTTCTTTCGCCTTGCAATACATGTATTTCAACTGCAGGTTGGTTATCTGCGGCCGTCGAAAATGTCTTAGATTTGGTAGTAGGAATTGTAGTATTTCTGTCTATTAATGATGTCAAAACAGAACCCTCGGTTTCGATTCCAAGAGTCAAAGGTGTAACGTCTAAGAGAACAACATCCTTTACATCTCCTGCAAGAACTCCTGCCTGAATTGCAGCCCCCATTGCAACACATTGCATTGGATCTACACCACGCTCTGCTTTACGCCCAACAAACTTCTCAAATGCTGCCTGAACAACAGGCATACGTGTTGGTCCTCCAACAAGTATCACCTTGTCTACATCTCCAGGTTTCATCTTAGCATCTTTGAAAGCTTGTTTGATTGGTTTTGCACATTTGGCTATCACGGAACCTACAATGTCTTCTAATTTTGCCCTTGATAACTCATGTTCCAAATGTTTTGGACCACTAGAATCTGACCAAATATAAGGTAAATTAATAGTTGATTTTAAAGTGTTACTTAATTCAATCTTAGCCTTTTCAGCCGCATCACGAAGGCGCTGCTTGGCTGCAGGATCATCGCGAAGATCTATACCATTATCTGCTTTGAATATATCTGCAAAGTAGTCAACAAGAGCCTCATCCATATCAGTTCCACCCAACTCATTATCTCCTGAAGTAGAAATCACATCGAAGACACCATTATCCATCTCCATTATTGTGACATCAAAAGTTCCTCCACCTAAATCTAAAACTGCGGCAGTGTACTCTCCCTCCTTGTCAAGACCATAAGCTAAAGCTGCTGCAGTAGGTTCATTGATAATTCTCTCTACTTTTAGACCTGCAATCTTACCTGCATCAATCGTTGCTTGTCTTTGATTATCATTAAAGTAAGCTGGAACCGTAATAACTGCTTTTTCAATATCAACACCAAGATGCGCTTCAGCATCTACTTTAATCTTCTGCAAAATCATAGCTGATATTTCTTCAGGTGAATATTTCTTCTTTTTGATAGTTACACGATGTTTAGTTCCCATTTTCCTTTTGATATTCATAATCGTATTTTCTGGATTGAGTACAGCCTGCCTCTTGGCAGGATCACCAACAATACGTTCACCATCTTTCGTAAATGCGACCACAGAGGGAAACATTTTTCCACCAAATGTTGAGCCTTCAGCTGAGGGTATGATTACCGGTCTGCCCCCCTCTAAATGCGCTGCTTCTGAATTGGTTGTACCCAAATCAATTCCAATTATCACTTCTTTTGCCATTTTATTCACCTTTTTTCTCTATTTTTTCTTTGTTTTCGTCTAAACTCTTTGATACAACGACCTTAGCTGGCCGTAATACTTCTCCTTCTAACTTGTACCCTGATTGAATAACATCAACGATTGTATTAGGTTCAATACCCTCTTTTTCAACTGTTGTCAATGCTTCATGAAATCTAAAATCGAATTGTTCACCTTCTGGAACAAATTTTTCTATGTTTAAGGAATCTGCAAAAGAAGAAACCAACTTTTGTATTCCTGAAAGGCCTTGGATAGAACTTTCTAAATCAGGATATTCTGACTCATTGGCCTTATCAATTATATCTATTACTTCTAGAAATTTGGAAACAACCTCTCCTTTAATCCTTAGATTTTGCTGTAATCTATCTCTCTCTATCCTTTTCCTAAAATTGTCAAAGTCTGCCGCTACTCTCATAAATTTTTCATTATAACTATCCACTTCAGATTTTAGGACTTCTATTTTTTCATCCGGACTCAAGTCTCTCACTTTTTCAGCTTGAACCTCTTTCACAACTTCAACTTTTTTATCGACGGATTTCATCGGTTATGAACCTGAGGTTGTTAACCTCTGGTTGCAAAGATGAAAG
>JAPYSZ010000040.1 GCA_029941645.1 Candidatus Poseidoniia archaeon | reverse complement strand
ATTGGTTCAGGAATAAACTCCTTGCGTCTTCAATACGTCGAATGTTTCCCCAAATTCTTTATTGGTGGGGGGACAGATTACACTCCTTTCGGGTACACCCGAAAATACACACACGAAACGGAGACAACAGTATGAACAGAAAAACAAATCTATATGTTTTGGCAGCAATGCTCTTTGTAGCATTGTTGGCAATGCCAGCAGTATCTGCGGCCGAGGAACTTCCAGAAGGTGAAGCCGCGCAAGCAGATGATAATCAGAACACAGTAAGTGCAGCTGAGAAGACATCCTATGGTTACATGGCCATTGGGGCCGGTCTTGCTATTGGTTTAGCAGGAATAGGTACAGGAATAGCTCAGTCTCACACAGGTGCGGCAGCTGTAGGTGCAGTAGCAGAGGACCGTGGCAATTTTGCGAACAGTCTAATTTTTATTGCTATACCTGAAACAGTCGTTATCCTTGGTTTCGTTATTGCGAACCAAATAATGGGTCTAACTGGCCATTAAGATGGCTCTGCAGGAAATTCTGAGTCAGGTTGAAAAAACTGGCCAGGAACAGGTCGAAGAAATTCGCACAAAAACCAAATCTGAGGTTGAAGCTAAGCTTTCCGAGGCTCGAGACAAAGGTAAGGAAGTATCCAAAGAAATTGGTGTTGAAACTCTAAGACAAATAGAACAGCTTGAGCAACAGGAAATTCCTGCTGCAGAATTAGAAGTGAAACGTAGCAGATTGGATGCTCAAAGGCGAGCTTTAGAAGAGACTCGTAAAGAGGTTTTTGATAAATTAGGGAAATTAGGTAAGGCAGATATTGAAAATGTTTACAAGAAGTTATCTTCTAATTTACCAAAAGGAGGAATATTGCATTGTCGTAAAGAAGATGCAAGTTTAATTGGAAAATTTTCCAAGCTAAAAATGGGTTCTTCCATAGATGAGCCGGGTTTCATTGTTGAAACTCCAGACTATCGACTAGATTTCAGATTTAGTACATTAGCTGAGAAGGCTTGGCAAGACCATCTTCCAATTGTAAGTGAGGAACTTTTTAGTAAATGAGTAATTACGCCTATGCTGCAACTAGAGTACGAGCAAGACGATCACGTCTTCTTGGCTCTGAGAGCTATGCACAACTCCTGAATATGGAATTTTCAGAAATTGCACGTTACATTCAGGATTTGGAATATAGGCGAGAAATAGACAAATATGGCGCTACTTTGCGTGGTGCGGATTTGCTTGAAGCAGCTTTGTTGGACAATCGTTCAACAGAGATTGGAGAAGTAATTGGTTTTTGTACTGGTGATCTTAGAATGGGTGTAGCAGCATATGCTGAACGGTATAATGTTAGGGCAATCAAAGTATTACTAAGGGGAATATTTGACGAAGTAAATTCTGAAGAATTACTGAAGCAAGTTTCACCGATGTCAGACAATCAATTGGATCTTTATACTCAGATTGCAGCATCAGAAAATATTGAAGGAGCTGTAGAGCAGTTAGAAGGTACAAAATATTATGAATTACTACAGGAAGCATTAGAAAATAGAAAGAGTGATAGTCTTCAACCGCTTGAAGATGCGCTTGATAAAGCGTATTATCAGGATTTAGTATCGAGTCTTCCGTCTAGTGGAGCTGCAGACAGGATATATCGTGGTTTTGTACAAATCCAGATAGATGTAGCTAACCTAAAGACAGTAATGAGATTGAGACACCGTGGTTTGGGTGGTCATGGTGAATTATTGATATCAGGTGGTAATATTGATGAAACTTTGTTGACAGCTACAACTAATGTGTCCGATATAGTTCCAATTTTGGAAGGAACGGCATATCAAGAAGTACTGCAACCTATTTTTGAAAATTTTGAAGATAATGGTCTAAATAAGGCTATTCAAGCATTGGAAAATCATGTCTCGATTACATCGAGACGTTATTCCTATTTGTACCCCTTATCTATTTTACCAATATTGGATTATTTGCTAAGGAAAGAGAAAGAAGTACGTAATCTACGAACGATTGTTCGAGGTAAGGATTTGAAACTTTCTAATGAAAGGATTAAGGAGATTATGGTGGTATAATGGAGATAGGAGTAATTGGCAGAGAAATGTTTACTACAGGATTCCGTCTTGTGGGTGTCCACAAGTGGTTCAGTGTAAATGATGAGGTTGATTCTGAAAAAGCTGTAAAAACGGCTTTGGAAGACAAAAATATCGGTGTTTTAGTAATACACGACACCGAGTGGCAAGAATTGGAGGAAAAAACTCAGACTAAATTGAGTAACAGTGTTTCTCCTACAGTTATTGCCATAGGCTCAAGTGTTGATAACACTTTGAGAGAACGTATACGAACAGCAGTAGGAGTTGATTTATGGAAATAAAAGGAGAAATATTCCGGGTTTCTGGCCCGGTCGTGACAGCCGAGGGGATTTCCCCTCGAATGTATGATGTGGTACTAGTAGGCCACGAAAAACTGATGGGTGAGGTAATCCGTCTCGAAGGAGACAAATCTACGATTCAGGTTTATGAGGATACTTCAGGTATAATGCCTGGAGAACCAGTTGAGAATACTGGTGGCTCATTGTCTGTTGAACTAGGGCCTGGTCTTCTAAGATCCATTTATGATGGAATTCAGAGACCTTTACCTGTATTGCAAGACAGTATGGGTGACTATATTCTTCGTGGAGTGTCAGCACCAGGTCTTGACCATTCAGTAAAGTGGGACTTTAATGCATCAGCTAAAGTCGGTGATGAAGTAAGTGGAGGAGACATATTAGGAACTGTTCAAGAAACTCCAACTATTGTTCATAAGATTTTAGTACCACCAAAGATAAGTGGTAAAATTAAAACCATCAAAAAAGGAAAGTATACCGTAGATGATACTATAGGTACACTTGAGGATGGAACTAAACTACAACTTATGCATAAGTGGCCTGTTCGTGTACCACGTCCATTTTCCCGAAAGCATCCTCCAGACATTCCTTTGATAACTGGAACTAGAACTCTAGATGGTCTTTTCCCAATAGCTAAAGGTGGAACTGCTGCAATTCCAGGAGGTTTTGGTACTGGTAAAACTGTTACTCAGCAGACCCTAGCTAAGTGGTCTGATGCACAAGTTGTGGTCTATGTTGGTTGTGGTGAAAGAGGTAACGAAATGACTGAAGTTTTGACTGAATTTCCACACTTGAAAGACCCAAAGACCGGCGGTCCTTTAATGGATCGAACTGTTCTTATCGCTAATACTTCAAATATGCCAGTGGCAGCTCGAGAAGCTTCGGTTTATACCGGAATTACACTAGCTGAATATTACAGAGATCAAGGATATGATGTTTCATTGATGGCCGATTCCACTTCAAGGTGGGCAGAAGCTATGCGTGAAATTTCATCTAGATTGGAAGAAATGCCTGGTGAGGAAGGATATCCTGCGTATTTAGCTTCTCGGCTTTCTGAGTTTTACGAGAGAGCTGGAAGAGTAGAAACAATGGCTGGAGATGATGGGTCCGTAACAGTTATTGGCGCAGTATCGCCTGCAGGAGGAGATTTTTCAGAACCTGTTACGCAGAATACGCTAAGAATCGTGAAAGTATTCTGGGCATTAGATTCCAAACTTGCTCAAAAAAGGCACTTTCCAGCTATTAATTGGTTAACAAGTTATTCTCTATACAATCGTGTATTGGGTGACTGGTACAGTGAAAATGCCTCTAAAAATTGGGGCGAGAATATAGCAACAGCAATGTCTGTATTACAAGAAGAAGCTGAACTTCAGGAAATCGTTCAACTTGTTGGTTCAGATGCATTGCCCGATGATCAGCAACTTACACTTGAAGTTGCTAGATTATTAAGAGAATTTTACCTTCAGCAGAATGCTTTCCATGATGTTGATACGTATTGTAAAATCAATGTCCAAGCTGAATTCTTAGATGTTATTCTTCATTACAAGAATTTAGCAGAGGCTTCTCTCGCTTCTGGAAAAACGGTAGAAGCTTTGACAAGTATTCCAGTATTGGAAGATTTAGGACGTTCAAAATACGAAGAAAATTTCAGTGATTTGTTACCTAAATTGAGGAAGCAGATTGAAAAGGAAATATCGGAATTAAAGGAGGACTAAAATGCAAAAAGAGTATAAAACAATAAATGAAATTTCAGGACCTTTAGTTTTTGTTGAAAAGACAGAACCAATAGGTTTTGGTGAGCTTGTACAGATTTCAATGCCTGATGGATCTATCAAAAGAGGTCAAGTACTTGATACATCAAAAGAAATAGTGGTTGTTCAGGTTTTCGAAGGAACCACAGGTATAGACCGAGCATCAGGTGTAAAATTCTTAGGAGAAACAATCAAACTTTCAGTTTCAAAGGAAATGCTTGGCCGTATACTTAATGGAGCAGGAGAGCCAATAGATGGTGGCGCACCAATCGTACCTGAAAAAAGAGTAGATATTATCGGGGCTGCTATCAATCCTTATTCAAGAGATTCACCCCAGGAATTTATCCAGACTGGTATTTCAACTATAGATGGTTTGAATACTTTGGTTATGGGTCAAAAATTACCTATATTTTCAGGCTCAGGTTTACCTCATAACGACATTGCATTGCAGATTGCAAGACAAGCTAAAACTTTGGGTAGTGATCGTGAATTTGCGGTTGTTTTTGCAGCGATGGGAATAACTAACGAAGAAGCACAATACTTTATGTCTGATTTTGAGCGCACAGGTGCTCTTTCTCGAGCAGTAGTATTGATGAATTTAGCAAGTGACCCTGCGGTTGAGAGATTAATTACACCACGTATGGCATTGACAGCAGCAGAATATCTTGCATTTGAGCACGGTTATGATATTCTTGTTATTCTGACAGATATGACGAATTATTGTGAGGCTTTAAGAGAAATTGGAGCTGCACGTGAGGAAGTTCCAGGAAGGCGCGGTTATCCTGGATATATGTACACTGATCTTGCACAGAATTATGAAAGGGCAGGTTTAATCAAAGGAAAAGCAGGTTCTGTAACTCAAGTTCCTATCTTGACTATGCCAGGTGATGATATAACACATCCAATTCCAGATTTAACGGGTTATATTACAGAAGGTCAGATTGTTGTTTCTCGAGAGTTACACAGGAAAGGAATTTATCCTCCAATTTTCGTTTTGCCTTCTCTATCGCGTTTAATGAATGCAGGTATTGGCGAAGGGCAAACTAGAGAAGATCACAAACAATTGAGTGATCAGCTTTATGCAGCATATGCAGAAGGTGTTGATTTGAGAGGTTTAGTTGCAATTGTTGGAAAGGAAGCTCTTTCTGAAAGAGATCAAAGGCTTTTAGAATTTGGAGATGATTTTGAAAATCGTTTTGTTCGACAAGGTCGTGAAGAAGATAGGCATATTGGAGAAGACACTCTTGAACTTGGTTGGAATATGATTAGTGCCTTACCTGAGTCTGCTCTTACTAGAATAGACAAGAAAATTATGGACAAATATCATCCAGCTTATCGAGACAAAAATAAGAAATGAGTATAACAGACGTCAAGCCAACCCGCTCTGAGCTAATAGCTACACGAAAGCGAATTAAGCTTTCAATTAGTGGTCATAAGCTCTTGAAAATGAAACGTGATGGTTTGATTATTGAGTTCTTTGATATTTTGCCTAAGGTCAAGGATATGCGGTCACAATTGGTTGAACTTTATACAGCTGCAGACAAAAGGTTGGCAGTTGCTATGGTTGCAGATGGAAAGAGTGCACTAAAATCTGCAGCTAATTGTCGTCAAACTCCACCTCAGGTTGAATTGAGTGAGAATAACATAATGGGCGTTGTAGTACCTAAGATTAAGGTTTCTACAATACAAAAATCAGTTGAAGAAAGAGGTTATGGCCTTATTGGTACGTCAGTTAGGATAGATGAATCAGTACATGCTTTCGAGAAGCTTGCTGAAAAAGTTCTTGAAGCTGCAGAATTAGAAACGACCATGAAAAAGCTTCTAGACGAAATAGAATCAACTAAACGTAGAGTCAATGCATTGGAATTCAAAGTTATACCTAATTTAGAAGAAATTGCCGCATATATTACGCTCCGTTTAGAAGAATTAGAGAGAGAAAACGTTTTCAGGCTAAAACGAATAAAGGGCTGATGTTGTATTCACCTATTGATTGGTTACAAGAACAATTTGATGATTCAGCTAAGCGTCAAAGATTATTCAAAATAGTTGCAATAATTTCTCAAGGGATGCTTTTCTTAGGGGTTATAATAATAATTTGGATGCTTCAAGATGATTTACGTTCTATTCTTGGAGATTAAATCAATCTATTCTTTCATACGGGTGTAGCCGCATTTACCACAGGAAACTCTATTTTTATGCTCAGCAAGGAAAACACCAGGACCACATGTTTCCTGAGGACAGAATTGCCTCTTTCTAGTGATTTTTCCATCAGAAACTTCATACTGTTCAATCTTTTTCATTAGTCTCTCCTTCTTCAGCCTTTTTACTTTTTTCTTTTTCTACAACCTTTTCTTTGACTTCTTCTTTAGTTTCTTCTTTTGAGGCTTTTTCAACCTTTTTTTCTTTTTTTGACTCATCACCAGTATTTGTATGTCTAGCAAGGGATGGTTTTGTTTCAATTAAATTTAGTGAGTCTTTATTAGTGTAAATCTTAGCATATCCTTGTGTTTCAGTCTTGCCGTATTTATTTTTTAGATGATCAATAATAATAAGGTCTTTTTTTGCCTTCAATTTTTCGGACAAACTTTTGATAACCTGATTTCTCTTTGGTGTTGCGTCACTTTCATGCTTTATGACGATTTGGACTTCTTGTCTATTAAGAAGCGGATTGTTGTTATTTTCTGTTATTTCAAGTTCCATTCTACTCAACCAACATACGCCTTAGTAGGCTGTCGGCCCTCTTTTTTTCTTGTTGATTTACATCAACTACTACCATCCCTCTGTTAGGCATCCCATAAATTACCTTCGCTCCCAATTTGACCATGCTTATCACCGCTAAAGTGGCTAAATCTTCTTCTCCATCTACTACAATTTTAGTATTCAGATTATTGGATATATTATTTTTTATTGATTTCCATAATTCTTTAGAGATAGTTCCAGCTTTATTTTGGACATGAACCGTTTTTTCTCCTATTTTGGATATTTGTATTTTTTGTTTAGAATTTAGTGCAATATTTCTTTTAGTTTTCATATCTATAATGCATAGATTTGGTTCACGAATTTCTTCAAATATTTTTATAGTACAAATATCACCTATCGTCGCAATATAGTTAGAATTCGTTAATGATTCTGGTGACTTTTGATAAATCTTATTTTTAGTTTCTCGGAGTTCTTTAGCCATTTCAGGCCTTAGAATATACATTTAGCGTACACGTAGGGCATAACGACCAGGTGTTCGTATTCCCATTTCTTTTGCCAATTCCGACATTTCTGGATCTAAAACTTCAATAAAACCTTGCCATTCTCTAGATACATCAGAGTCAGGACAACGTGGGCATGATTTTTCATCAAGAATTAAATGACACTCTTTACAGGCGAAATCACTCATTATTCTCCGCCAGCAGCAGCTTTATTTTGATCTTCTAAAATCCATTCATGTTTTCCTAGTCCAGGTTGTCTCATAGTGAGACCTATCTTTGATTCTCTTGGTGAGATTTCATTCAGAGAGATGGTAACTACTCTAGCTCTTACTTTGTCTCCAACTTTTAATTCCCTTTTACTTTCTTTACCAATTAATCTCTGATTTCCAACATCGGTATTGATATGATCATCTTGGACTTGTGATACATGTAATAAACCATCTAATGGTCCAAATCTTATGAACGCTCCATATTCAGTTATTTGATCTACAACACCTTCAATTACTTCTTGAATTTTTATATCAAATAGCAACATATCCATTCTTACAGGCTGATAAACTGCACCATCTCCATGGACTACTCTACTATCTCCCGTTAATTCGAGATTTGTGATTAGAACAACTAGTTTTTGGTCAGGCCCCATTCTTCCTTCAAAAGCTTGATGAGCTAACTCCATGGTGACTTTGCTTATGTCTTCATCCAGTCTGTCAGGCGGGATTCTCACCATGTCGTTTCTTGTGTGAAGATAATACATCTTTTTTCCTCAGCAGCCCCCTCTATAAACGAACTAAGTTCCTATCATCCCAGCCAAAACTAAACTAACAACAGACATCAGTTTAATCAAAATATTCAAACTTGGACCTGCAGTATCTTTGAATGGATCTCCTACAGTGTCACCAACTACTGCAGCTTTGTGTGCATCAGAACCTTTTCCTCCATGAGCACCGCCTTCAATGTGTTTCTTTGCATTATCCCATGCACCACCTGCATTAGACATGAATATAGCCATTAGAACACCACTTACAGTTACTCCGGCTAATACTCCGGCTAACATAATCATTCCATCTTTTTGTGTAAGAATATTATCGCTAAAAATTGCAGGTAAAATAACTGCAAAAACAACAGGAGTTGAAACAGCTAGTAATCCTGGTGCTACCATCTTTTTGATAGCTGCTTGAGTAGAGATGTCTACACATCTTGCAAAATCAGCTTCAGCTTTCCCCTCAAGCAATCCTTCTATTTCACGGAATTGTCTTCTGACTTCTTCAATCATTTCAAACGCAGCTTCACCCACGGCCTTCATTGAAAATGCAGCAAATACAAATGGTAACATTCCTCCTATGAATAGACCAGCTAGGACTTTAGGTTCAAGAATATTGACTTCAGTTATGTTAGCTTGTGTAGTAAATGCGGCAAATAAAACAAGAGCAGTTAAAGCAGCAGAACCTATAGCAAATCCCTTTCCGATTGCAGCAGTAGTGTTCCCAACAGCGTCTAACTTATCGGTTCTCTCTCTAACGATTGGTTCTAAACCTGTCATTTCAGCAATACCACCCGCATTGTCAGCAATTGGACCATAGGCATCCACAGCAAGTTGAATTCCAATAGTTGAAAGCATACCTAAGGCCGCAATACCAATCCCATATAGTCCTGCAAATTCATATGCAAAGAGCATTGCTAGGGCAATGGTAACAACCGGTAAAGCAGTAGAAATCATACCTGTGCCTAATCCTGAAATAATATTAGTTGCAGAACC
>JAPYSZ010000039.1:4859-9229 GCA_029941645.1 Candidatus Poseidoniia archaeon | reverse complement strand
CAAGAAGGACAAACACTGTCTTTCAACTCTCAAACGAATGATGTTGCTGAAGATACAGTCACGGTAACTTGGACTTTCCCAGATGGTACACAAGTCGATGGTAACTTTGCACAATACACCTTTATTGATGATGGAGAATTCTCAATTAGAGTTTCTGCAACCGATGAAGATGGTGGAGAGACAACACAAGATATTGTAGTAACCCTTGAAAATGTAGCACCAACGTTTACTGAGTTTGTAATGCCAAGTTCAGCTCAAGAAGGTGAAACATTACAATTCAGTATAGATGCTATGGATCCAGGCGATGACACGATTATATTCAACGTTGACTTCGGTGACGGAACTTCGCCATTGATTACACAAGACGGTGGAAATATATCGCATAGATTTGCAGAGGGCGATACATTCACACTCATAATCTGTGCAAAAGACGAAGATGGTGGAGAAACTTGTAGGTCGGAAGTACTTCCTGTGTCACTCTTAGAACAGTTGGAAGATGAAGGTCTATTACCCGGATTTAACCTCTTAGCAGCAATATCTGCACTTGGTATTATTGGAATATTAAGACGTAGAACGCACTAAGTAGTTTAATGGCATATGGAGGTGATGGGAACATGATTCCCAGACTTCCCACCACTTGCGAAGGAGTTGACAAACTACTAGCAGGCGGAATAGAACAAGGAACGGTTTCCCTTGTTTATGGAGAAGCTGGGACTGGAAAGACAAGTATGGCCTTACAATTGTCTCGTGAGGCGATTAAATCATATCCAGACCATGTAGTGTTGTTTGTAGATACCGAAGGTTTATCACTTGAAAGAATGGCGCAGATCTTCGGAGATTGTGATACTTCTAAATTTTTGATGATTAGACCATCGAGTCTTAGTGATTTACATCAAACATTAACTAGCAAATTAGAACAACATGATAAAATTTCATTAATTATAGTAGATACCATTAACGCTTACGTTAGGCTTTCTTATATGAAAAATAAAGGGATTTCATCTCGTCAATTTTTAGAAATGACTTCGATTCTCCAACCTTTAGCTGAAAAAGGTGATTATCCCGTATTGATTACAGCACAAGTTTACGAAAAAGATGGAGAAATAGGGCCTTATTTTGGCAAATCTCTAATGCATCTTTCTAAAACTATAATTCATTTGGAAAAAAGAAAGACACCAGGATTACGTCATATCCGTCTTAAGAAACATAGGTCACTTCCTGAAGAATCAGTTGAAGATTTTGCATTAACTGGGAATGGTATAGAGTAAACTTAACTCTTTAATTGTCCCACTACTCCCCCATTCTATGTCCGATTATGACGAATTCATAAGCAGAGTTAAGGAACTAAGTTTGATTGGTAGTTTAGCAGGCCTAATGGGTTGGGATCAAGAGACGATGATGCCTCCTAAAGGTGGGCAACTCCGTTCAGAAATGATGGCGTTTCTGTCCAAACAATCCCATAAAAGAATGACAGACCCTGAAATGGGCAAACTGCTGGATTCTTTGGAATCCCAGAAACTATCTGATGAACAGGCAGCTAATGCCAGAGAGGTTAGACGTTCTTATGACAAAGCCACTAAACTCCCTGAAGAATTGGTCGAAGAAAAGGCCCGTCATAAGTCACAGGCACAGCAAATCTGGCAGGAGGCTAGGGCTGAAAATGATTTTAAGAAATTCCAACCGTCTCTTGAAAAGACCGTTGAATTGACTTGTAAAACTGCAGAATATTACGGATACGAAGATAACATTTATGACGCATTGCTTGATATCTATGAACCTGGGATGACAGTATCTCAATTGGATCCACTGTTTGCCGGGCTCAGGGAAGCTATAGTCCCACTTGTCAAGGCTGTAGGTGAAAGTCCCAATCAACCGGATACAAGTTTTCTTGATATCGGTAAATTTTCAGAAGAAAAACAGCGTGAATTCTCTTTGAAAGTAGCTGAGAGTATAGGCTTTGATTTTGACGCTGGGAGAATGGATACTTCCACCCATCCTTTCTGTTCTGGCGCAGGGCCAAATGATGTCCGTTTTACAACTAGATACGATGAAGAATTCCCATTTGGTTGTTTGTATGGAGTCATGCATGAAACTGGCCATGGAACTTACGAACAGGGTCTTTTGCAAGAGCATGAAGGAACGCCGATGGGTCAGGCCGTATCTTTAGGAGTACATGAATCACAATCTAGAATGTGGGAAAATATGGTTGGTAGAAGCCATGGATTTTGGCAGTACTATATTGAAGAATTTAAGTCATGTTTCAATCATTTGCCTTCAGATTTGAGTGTTGATACTTTGCACCGAGCAGTAAACACAGTCCAACCATCATTAATTCGCGTTGAATCTGATGAAGCAACTTACAATCTACACATAATGGTTAGATACGAAATCGAAAAGCAATTAGTTAACGGCAATATTAATGTAGGAGATTTGCCCGAGTTCTGGAATAGTAAAATGGAGGAATATATTGGAGTTACACCACCTAATGATACCAAAGGCGTATTGCAAGATATTCACTGGTCTATGGGTGCTATCGGATACTTTCCAACTTATACGTTAGGGAATCTGTATGCAGCCCAACTTTATGCAGCAGCATTAGCTGATGATCCTAGTATTCCAGACAAAATAGCTAAAGGTCAATTCACAGCATTGTTAGATTGGATGCGAAGTCATATTCACGTTCATGGATCAAAATTACTTCCTGCAGATTTGATGACTCAAGCTACAGGTAAAGCGCCAAGTAGTGATGATTTTGTAAAATATTTACAATCAAAATACACAAAAATATACAATCTTTAGTCTGGTAGCCCCGCTCGGATTCGAACCGAGGTCTCAGGCTCCAAAGGCCTGAATGATGGACCGCTACACTACGGGGCTATATTGGTCCAAAGAATGTAGTCTTTAGGATTGTTCCTGCTGTAAACAACTAATTAATAAAGGTCTCCCAGTGTCAGAAACAGTTATGTCTGCAGCTGATAGGTTCATGAAAAAAATAAGTGATTTCTATGATGAACTAGGTTTTCCTGTGGCTTGGGAAGACGCAGGCAAAGAAAGACAGTTAGAAATCTCATTGAAATCTGAATCGGGTTATTTTGTTACTGCAACTCTACTTGCCGATGGTAATGATATCATAATCAAGGATGTGTGGGGAAATGCTCAAAAGATAAAAGCAACCCGTGGCAATCTTGAAATGATTAAGAGTTGGTCCGTAGAACGTTAGTCTGGTAACCTGCTCATACTTTCATTTTCAGGCCTTGACATAATATCTAGATTTACAACCATATCATTTTCAAATTCAAAGACCCAAGGTTCACACCATCCAATTTCAGTTCTCAATATTTGTTCAGGAGAGTAATTTTGCAAATCCATTACAATCGCTCTAATACTATTTCCATGGGCACTAACTAAAACATTCTTACCACTTGAAACAAGAGGCATGATTTCATTTTTTAGATACGGAATTACTCTATCTGCCGTATCTTTTAGTGATTCACCACCAGGAGGTGGAGTATCAAAACTTCTTCTCCATATTTGTACTTGCTCTTTACCAAACTTTTCGGCTGCTTCAGCTTTGTTTTGCCCAATTAAGTCACCGTAATCTCTTTCGTTTAGAGCCATATTTTCTATAATCGGAATATCTTTCTGATTGATTCCTTCTAAAATGATACTCAATGTATTTTTGGCCCTAATTAAATCGGAAGTGAAAGCCGTATCAAATTTGTAGTTCATTAACAAATTTACGGCTTGTTTAGCTTCATCACGTCCTTGTTGATTTAGGTCCACATCCTTCCAACCTGTAAATCGATTTTGATCATTATAGACCGAGAGCCCATGCCTCACCAAAACTAGTTTTGCGTTAGCCATTTTTAGTTGAAATCTTCTATCTCCACTTCCCCATATTTAGGTAATGGTTTGGCATTTATCCCTAGTTTTTTCTCCACTTGTTTAGCCAATTCTTTTGTTGAACCATGCACCGTATAGACCTGTTTTGGGTTGCATTCTTCAATAAATTTCATAGTTCCTGCAAAATCCGCATGATCACTTATTGGAAATCCAGCATCAACGCCTCTCAAAGCCCATTTTGCAAAAGCACACCAACCTGAAACTCTAGCAACTTTAGCTCCACTTTTTCGTAATTCTTGGACGGCAAGTTCAGGTCTTCTGCCACTAGTTGCACTAGTCGACGTAACTAGCAATCCTGGTTTCTTTTTTTCAGTTTCATCCAAATCTTCATACTTTACATAATCCAATGGAATGTCATATTTTCTGTAAATATCACTAACCGATGCAACTTCATTTGATACAGTAGGGATAACGTCAGCTAAATTTGCAGTAGCAATTACTTCTTGGGCTTTACCAAGAGAATAGGC
>JAPYSZ010000039.1:0-4759 GCA_029941645.1 Candidatus Poseidoniia archaeon | reverse complement strand
CTTATTTTTATTTTTTTTGATAGTATTGCAGTAATCCTCATTCTTTCGGCAGACAATCGGTAAGTTTTATCTTTTTCTTTTAATTTTTGCACAACTTTATGATGCATTTTTGTTTGCGTATCTATCGAACCGTATTCTCTTAGGACTTTCAATACCACATCAATAATTATTTTCTTACTGGGTTTTCGATAGTCCATAATATTACAATGAACACATAGGTTAAAGGTTGTTGGGACTTAATAGTAATTTTTATTATCCCATTACAACAGTAGGTATACAACCGGAGGTTGATATGTCATTTGAAGAAGTAGATGAATTGTTTTATTTGTTGGAGAATCCAACTAGGCGTAGAATTCTTCAATTATTGTCAGTAGAGCGTTTGTATCCTCTAAAAATGCATAAGCAATTGTCGCGTGAAATAGACGTTACACAACAAGCCATCGTAAAGCACCTCAAAATTCTTGAAGAACACGGTCTTGTTGAATCTAAGGATGAACCTAGCAATAGAGGCCCTAATCGTAGAGTTTATACAGCATCAAGAGAAATCTCACTTCATATCGATATAGGCCCTTCAACCTACAAACAGAAAGCCGAAACAGATTTTGATATTTCTACATTATCCTCACAAAATAAGCGAGTTCTAGTTGCAATAGAAGAATCTCGTCACATGGATTCAAGAGCACGCATGGATCTATTATCTCGAGTTTCAGAAGATTTGCGAAAATCAGTCGATGACGTTGAAGATGAGAGACGCAGTCTAATGGCCCTTATTGGTGAATTAAACCGAGAAATCACATCTACTGCGCAAGGAGCTGAATGTGATTATCAAGAAAGGAGGTTATTGCATCATATACTCCAAAACAAGGATTATACTATAGAAAGTGCAGCAGCTTCTTTAAGTCTACGTGAACCTGAGGTAAGAGTAATGCTCGAAAGCTTACAAAAACGGGGTTTGACTAGATAGTACACGTATTCTTAAATAGAATACCAAAATAACTTTGTAAGTTCATATGTATTCGCTACGAAATAGCTTGATTTTAGTAATTGCCATTTGCGCATTCTTACCTTTATCACAGGCTGAAGACAATGTATATCGCGTAGAGGGAATTCCCGATGATTTACATTATGAAACGGCAAAAGTGTATCTGATAGATTTAACTGCAAATAATTATTCAGCTATAGCATCAGTTACGATTACCATAAGCAATGGAACATTGAGCGAAACCGAAGAGTTCACTCCTGATGTTCAAAGTTTAGAATTAGATAGCAGTGATGTCGGCTGGACATTTTATTGGGAAGCCCCATCCGAATCGTTTGAATTAGGAGATGGTGAGGCAATATTGTCCATTGTCTTCAAAGAAGAGGATGGTTCTGTATGGTCATCATTTGATTCCGTTTTACGCCCACCAGAAATACATGACAAAGATGAATCAGCAGTACCCGAATGGGCTTTATCTTTAGCTTGGACTGGAGTTAGTATAACTGTTCTTCTAACAATAATTGGGGCATTTGTTTTACGCAGAGATCGTTTGACGTAAGGTATATATGCTATCTCAGAGGTAACTTGTCAGACTTCGGTCAGAGGATTGATTCATGAAACGCAGAATTGTTAACAATGAGGAAGCCGTATCGCCGGTTATTGCAGTTATATTGATGGTAGCTATAACAGTTGTAATGGCTGCTGTTCTTTACGCTTGGGTATCGGGATGGGGTTTACAACCAAAGAACTCACCAACAGGTAGTATGATGGCTAGTGAAGATGGTGCTGGCGTCTGGGACGTTCAGATAATCAAAATGAATCCTCAAGCATCCATTAATTCGGTACACTGGTATTTGATGGACATTCAGGGTCTTACTGCAGCTGAGGGAGTAGTTACAGACATATATGGCTACAAACAAGGTGAGGGCAAATCCATAATTTACATAGATAATGATTACAATGCTAAAGTGAGCCCAGGGGATATCTTTAGATTTTATTCAGGTGAAGGCGATACACTAGCAGAACATTCATCTTTGGATGATTTCTCTTTCCGTATAAAATTTGATCCTACCGGTGATACAATCGGTTACGACGTTGATTTCAGCGCTTAAACGGTTAGAATTAACGTAAGGTATATATGCTGTCTTAGTAGTCCTGTAGTCTGACTTCGGTCAGAGGACATAACTATGAAACGAAGAATAGTAAACGATGAGCAGGCAGTTTCACCTGTAATTGCTGTTATCTTGATGGTAGCGATTACAGTCGTTCTGGCTGCAGTATTGTACGTTTGGGCAAGCAGTTTCCTTGGTGGTACAACCAAGAATGCACCAACCGGCAGTATGATAGCAAGCGAAGACGGAAGCGGTGACTGGACAATTCAGATTGTCAAGATCAACCCACAAGTTTCCGTAAACTCTGTACACTGGTATTTACTAGATGAGCAGGGAAACACTAAGACTGATGGCTTAGTCTCCGATGTTTACGGCTATTACGAAGGACAAGGTAAAGCAGTAATATTCGTTGACAACGACTTCAATGGTAAATTGAGCCCAGGTGACAAATTTGAAGTTCACCCAGGTGACGCAGACTCAGAATTGGCATCAGTTAATGATGTCACAGACTATCAATTCCGTTTGAAGTTCGAGCCTAACGGTGATGTAATCGGTTACGATATAAGTCTACAAGCATAGATTTAGTTACCGAAAATAGAGTGGAGACCATGTCCCCGCTCGAAGGTATTCTGGGGGTTTCGGCCCCCGTTTACCAAACATTTTTTTTAATCTAACCAGGGGACTCTTTGTACTGGTTGAGCGCCATCTATTAATTCAGAATGAACTTTAGCTTCAGGCAGTAATTCTAGTACAACTTCCTCAATATTGGAATGTCTTGGTGGTTTTCCAACTTCTAGTCTTTCACCACCCATTGCTGCATCCGGATATTTTTTTAGAAAATCTATTGCACCATCGTCCCAAGGAGCTGGACCTTTGTGTGGGACAATAGGGGGTAATTCTGTCGTTGAAGTTTCAAGTACAATAAAACAGTCATTACCTAAATTTGCATTCCAAGCAATAGGTTCAAAATCCGAGATTGCATTATAAATTTTTCTTCCTTGTTTTTGTAACCAGGGCAATACAGTTTCTTCACTGCCTTTAGGACGTGGAAGAATTACAGTAGTTATGCACCCTTTTGAATTTCGTACCTTATTTTTTGGGAAGAAAAAATCAATTGTCGGTTTTTGTAAAAAAGCCTTGGAAGCTAGTACTGCAGCCCCTAACCCTTTCAATGTAACACCAGCAGCAACATTTCGATTTGGGTCTACCGGATCAGGCAACATTATTGCAGAATCAGGAGCTTTTTCTATTTCACCTAAAACTACAGGAGGTTTCCATTGTGATAGTTGGTTTACTAATTTTTTGAATCCTCCATATTTAATACATAAAATCTCTACTAAATAACCAGAAAATCCACCTATAGCGGCATTGGCACCATAAGCGCCTGCACCTTTCAAAAATTGTTTTGATAGGCGAACTTCATCTTCTTTACCAGATATATTTTCATTGACCCATTGGGTATGAAATGGAGTTCGATCAACGGCAGATATCGGTTTTGACGAATCATTTATAGAATAGCATGGAACAACATCTATTCCAACTCCTTCAATTTCACCTCTAAGGTATGGGTGCTGTGCATAAAGTTCCTTACCTTCAGGTAAAACCTTACGTGCAATCTTTAGTCCATTTTCTTTTAAATCAGTTTCAGTATTAAATTTGATAAATAAATCAATATCAGCACCCTTTAGATTCGTTCCTTTTGCGACAGACCCAACAATTAAAGGTTCAAAACTAAGCCCCTCTACGGCATTGACTTTATCAATAAGATTCTGCGCAAGTGTCTCTATTTTCTTGCTTTCATTTTCGTCTGGTCGTATTTTTTCTAAGACCTCTATGAGTATCTGATTCACTTTTCTTCATTAGACGGGTCGAATTTACCTTTATGCCAAGCCTTTGTCCTTTCTTTTTGGGCTCTTTTCTTCAAGGTTTCAATATCATCCTTTACAGGAAGCAGTACAGGAACAAGAAACGCGATAAGACCTAATATTAGCGAGATAATTCCCCAAAACAGGTAATCTTGTTGATATGCTACCGTTTCTATAAAGATACTAATTGTTAGTAAGGAAAAAATAGTTGTAGCCCATACAATTTTTCGATAATTACTTTCGCTAAAATAGTATTTGTCTCCTTCGTCAGGGATTTCTACAGAGAAGTTCGCTTCAGGTATCTCTATATCTTCATTATCTACTCTCGGTCTTTCTAGATTCCTTTTTCTCAAATATAAATGTGCGAATATCCCTCCGGCTAGGAAAGCAACCTGTCCATACCCAGGATCACCCGCTTCAGTTGCAGCCCAAATAGCATACAAAACAGCTAACCATATAGCTACAATAATAGAATTATACAGATTCATCTAATACAGAAACTAAACTCTAGCTTCCATAGTGATAGCTTCAACCGGACAAGCGAAAGCACACAAGGTACAACCAGTACAAGCGTCATCAAGAATAAGTGCTTTTTTAGATTCAAATTGTGAGGTTCGAGCTTGTAAATCCCATGAAATCATATCAATTGAAGCAAAGTTGCAGAAGTAAACACATTGTGTACATCCAATGCATTTTTCATTGTCTACTAAAGCCATGTATTCTTTTCCTCTTGGTAATGAATCCAAGGTTTGTTTTCTCAAATCTTTAAACATACTTTTTGCTTTTTCAATACCAGTTGTTGG
>JAPYSZ010000038.1 GCA_029941645.1 Candidatus Poseidoniia archaeon | reverse complement strand
TGAGGATAGCATCATCATTGAATAAAAACGGAACACGATCCATAATGATACTTCCGCCCTTTTTTGCACGATTAGTGTAGAAATGTCTCATTCGTAGGCTTCGATCATCTTCTTCTACAACATCAAATGTACCGATTTGTTTTGTTGATATTACTTCAGTGGGGGGGTGTACATGATAAAGGAGAGATGAAGGCCCAACAAATCCTTTGTTTCCTTTCAACTCTTCGTGGTAAATCCTGCCATTTTTATCCCTGAAAACAGTGTGCCTTTTCTTTGGCATTTTCCCTAGTTTGCGATACCTATGCATTACAAGTTTCCTCTTTCAGCTTGAGCTTTTTCTATTGACTCAAAAAGAGCTTGGAAATTTCCTTGGCCAAATCCTTTTGAACCTTTTCTTTGAATAACTTCATAGAAAAGAGTAGGCCTGTCTTCCACTGGTTTTGTAAATAGTTGCAATAAATATCCCTCATCATCTCTATCCACAAGAATTCCTAGTTTTTTGAGAACGTCAATATCCTCATCAATTTCACCAATTCTTTTTGTCAGAGTATCGTAATAAGTATCAGGCACTTCCAAAAATTCTACGCCCCGTCTTCTTAGTTCAGTTATGGCTTTCACAATATCGTCAGTTAGCAATGCAATATGTTGGACACCAGGTCCATCATAAAATTCTAGATATTCTTCGATTTGTGATTTCTTTCGCCCCTCCGCAGGTTCATTGATTGGGAATTTGATTCTTCCATTATCACTTTCCATTACTTTTGACATTAGTGCTGAATATTCTGTAGAAATGTCCTCATCAGTGAAATGAAGTAATTGGGTGAATCCCATTATGTTTGCATAGAAATCAGCCCATTCATTCATTTTTCCTAGTTCGACATTACCTACAATGTGATCTACAAATCTAAGTCCAATAGGTTCTTCTTCGATTACTTTCTCCATGTATCCAGGGAGGAAAGGCCCATCGTAATTATCATGTGAGATAAAGGAGTGAATAGTTTCTCCGTAAGTATGAATGGCAGCATGAGTAATAGAACCATTTTCATCTTTCAATTCTACAGGCTCAGAGGCACTCTTTGCCCCTCGTTCTATACAGGCGTCATAACAGGCCTTTGCATCGCCTACATGGAATGCAATGTCCTTAACACCATCTCCATGTTGTTTTATGTGATCAGATATTTCATTATTTCCATTTAATGGTGTAGAGAAAACCAATCTAACTCTTCCTTGACCTAAAACATAACTCGCTTTTTCTCTATTTCCAGTTTCTAATCCAGAATATGCAATTTGATTGAAACCAAATGCGTTTCTGTAGAAATATGCAGCTTGCTTCGCATTACCCACCCAAAATTCTATGTGGTGCACGGCTTTCAGTGGAACTGGGTCTTTACTCATTGAGATTCTCGTTATAGGAATTAGATACCCTATGTTTTCATGCAGGCAAAATACTGCGCATTATTAAAGACTCGTTCAAGAATTAGACTGATAATAAGTGTACCAATCGTAATCATAAGTGAAATCAGAAGCAGGATCGTTAGATTCTAAGAATATTTCCCATTCCCCTACCATTTCACCTTCACTTGTGCTGAAGCTGACAGCTTGTGTTTCTCCATTATTAAGTGAAAAATCTTGCTCGAACACAGCCCCAGAGGGACTGTTGATTGTAACCGTAACATCAGACTGTACAATAGGCAATCCATTGTCACCAGTTACATTGATGTAAATGCTTACAGTTTTCACGTATGGATTCACAGTAGTAGGTACTGTATCGTCGGAACCTCCACCAACACTTCCGTCTCCTTCAGTAAAATGGTTGATACTCACTTGTTCAAATGCGACACTTTGCCGATCTTCAGAATCTTTAGCAGTCAATACAACGAAGTATAGTCCACCTTCAGTCCAAGAATGAGATACTTTTTCTCCAGTGGCTGTATTATTATCACCAAAGTCCCACTCATAGGTTACGAAATTACCATTTGACATAGACGCGTCAAATTCGAAAACATCACCATTCCATCCTTGAGTATCGGCAGCATTTATGTTTGCATCTAATATTACGGGATCAGTACCAACAAGTCTAGGTCCAACAAGTTGCCAAACTACTAAGAATACAACCGTAAAAGCCAGAATTCCTACCAAATTATCAACGATTTTTTCTTTTCTTTGTTCTGACATTCCTTTTTTGAATTTATCTAGAATTCCAGTAACTCCATCCGCAAATATGAATCCCCCATCAAGAGGTACGGCAGGAAGGGCGTTTGTCAATCCAACCATCAGATTTAGCCAGAATATCCAGTAGAAGGAGTTAGCTAAAATCCAGAAGATGTTATCAGGTAAGATCCCAATAGCTCCTGCAGGCTCATAAATCGAAGTAAAATGTTCTGGGAATGGTTGAAGTTTAGCGAAAGGTAAAGAAATGTACAGTAAAATATTCTCAGTTGGGTTTGCCAAACTATCAGTTATAATTTTGGGATTCTCAGCAGCAACACCCATGAACCCTTTTCCAGACATCCATGATTCATAGTAATCTGGATAATATTTCAGATAGTAACTTCCCTTATCAGATAATGTTACCGAATAGATTTCAGGGACACCTCGATTAAGAATTGAGACATTGACGTTTTGTCCTGCATAGGTATCGTTCATTACACGTTTCCAATCATCAGTATTTCGGACTTCTTCTTCATCAATAGCAGTTAGAAGCATCCAAGGTTCAAGGCCGGCTTCAGCACCTCCGTAATCGGCACTTACACTGTACAACAATAATCCATCTTCAGCAGGTTCTAGAGAAGCTACCATTACAGAAGAAAATAAGAATGAAAAAACAACTGCAACAACCATGTTGCTCCCAGGTCCGGCAGCATAGAGTCTCATTCTCTCCCACTTTTTCATGGATTTCATTTCTTCTTCATCAGGTTCTACAAAAGCTCCAACTGGGAAAAAGAAAAGTAACAAGCCAAGTGCTTTGACTTTAACATCAGCAACCCTACTCAAAATTCCATGACTGAATTCATGAACGACCATTGCAATTACTAAAGCTAGAATACCATACCACAGGGGGATTACAGGATTTAAACCCGGCAATCCAATCATCATCTTTGGTGAAACTGCAGATGTTTTAGGGATCTGCCAAGCTAAAGTTGCTTGCCATAGAAGCAGCGAGAACATGAGAATCATAATAATAAAAACAGTTACAACCCAAACATCTCCTACTCTTCTCCAGAAAGGTTTATTTTGAGAAATTCTTTCTATGAAATCCTTTCCCCAATCAGTTCTCCACATCAGGAAAGAACGACCCCATACTAGGTCCATGTTGTATTTTTGCAAATACCCTTCATTTTCAGCCCATCTGACACCCGTTATCCAAGCGATGAGAAATAAAGCAAAACTATACCAGCCTAGGTATAGACAAAAGACTAGAAATAATAGAAATCTACTGTGTCTACGAATATGTACTTCGATAGGCATGCCCGTTAATTCTGGCAGTATTTCCTCTGCATGTAGAGAGTCATAACTCTCTTCTTCCTCAACAGACTCGTTCTTCTTTGTTGCCATAGCTTCCTAACTATATTGGAGTCCACATGGGGCTTTATTTAACCTCCATTATAGAGCAAACATGGCCAAGAAAAAGGGTAAACGCGAAGAAGCCTTCACGTTTCCCAAATTTGACAGTGAAGAATATCGTACAAAGGAAGTTAGAGATTCTAAAGTCACAGTCTTTGCGGTTTTTTACGCCATAGTTGTCGCCCTAATTTGTTACTCGCTTGTAATGGTGGCAGACATGGGTGGTTGGGTTACACTGATTGGTTTTGCTTCTCCTTTTGGCCTTATCAAAATACTTCCAATTTTCTTCGATACTAGTGAATTCGAGAGAAAGAATTGGTTTGGCCCAATGATGATGTCTTTCATGGCATGGTTAGGATTCATGATTCTACTTTCAAATCCGCCTTTCAATGATATCGCCAAGCCAAAATTTCAGCAAGTAGAAACATATATTGAGTCTGATGGAAACTGGAATCAAACTTTGCAGATAGATGCCAATACTCCTTTTGTTCTAGTAATTTCAGTAAAAGATAATTGGGAAGTCGATTCGGTCAAAGTTTCAGCTGGTAAAGCTGCACTTAATTCTCAACCACTTCTCAAACTTGAAGAAAACAATGAATACGATATAGAGGGCAATAGTTTGTATTACTATTTTTTTGAGAACGGTCTTGATACAGACGCATATTCCTTCATATTCTATGCAGAAGATGCCGAAGGTAATTCAAATTCAAAGAGTATCAGTTTGACTATTGGTTAAAGCAATCGTTGTTGAATATCGTGTAATTTTTCTAGAGCTTGTAGGGGCGTTAGGTTCATCAAATCCATTTTACGTATTTCCTCTACAATCGGGTTTTCTTTAGTTTCCCTTCTAGCCCCAAAGTCATTACTGAAAACAGATTGAACTGGTCCCGTTTTTGAAACCTCAATCGTAGAACCTTCTTCTAAATTATTCAATACTTTTCTTGCTCTAACTAATACTTCTTCAGGAACACCAGCCATCTTCGCTACATGGATACCAAATGAAGCGTCTGTTGGCCCTTCTGCAACACGATGAAGTAATGTTAATTCATGTCCATCTTCTTTGGCTTGCATATGGCAATTTACAGAGCGATCCAATATTTTTGCAACATCCGTAAGTTGATGATAATGGGTAGCAAAGAGTGTCTTGACACCTTTACCAGCATGCAATTCTTCTGAAACTGCCCAAGCTAGTGCTAATCCATCAAATGTGGAAGTTCCTCTTCCGATTTCATCTAGTAGTACAAGGCTGTTTGGCGTTGCGTTTCTCAAAATATTTGCTAACTCTAGCATTTCAACCATGAAAGTGGAATGTCCATGTACGAGGTCATCATGCGCACCTACACGTGTGAATACACGATCAACCATTCCTAATCTTGCCGAAGACGCAGGGACGAAGCAACCGGCCTGAGCCATTACACAAATTAGGGCAGTTTGTCGCATATAGGTCGATTTACCACCCATGTTTGGTCCCGTTAGAATCATCAATTGACGCTGTTTGTTATCTAATTGTAAACTGTTAGGAATGTATTGCCCTTCTCTGAGGACTTCGATAACAGGATGCCTTCCATCTGAGATAGATAATGCGCCATCATCTGACATTTCAGGTCTAACGTAATTATTGGCTTGACTAACTTCAGCAAGCGAACTAATTGCATCAATTCTTGATACAGCCATAGTAGTTGCTTGTAATGATCCTAAGAATTCTAAAATCCATTCTCTTAATTCCTTGAATAGTTCAGTTTCAAGGGCTTGAGATCTTTCATCCGCTCTTAAAATGGAAGTTTCTTTTTCTTTCAATTCAGGAGTAATGTATCGATCACCAGCGGCTACAGTCTGTTTTCGATGATAGCTTTCAGGCACTTTCTTTGCAAATGTTTTTGGTATTTCAATGTAATATCCGAAAACACGATTATATCCAATTTTCAGCTTTGGAATTCCCGTTTTCTTCTTTTCTTCAGCTTCCAATAAGGCTACCCATTCTCTTCCACTGCTAGCTCTTGACCTTAAATCATCCAATTCTTTGGAATATCCTTTCTTGAAAATACCACCATCTCTTAGAATTAGGGGCGGATCCTCAACAATAGCTTCAGCTAGTTTCTTAGCTACTTGTTTATGTGTATCAATTGATTTTACTAATTTCTTCATTAATTTAGATTTTAGTGGTTCTTCACTCAAGAATTGTTTGAGGTCTTTGACCGTATTCAGACTGGAACGTAGACTATCTAGATCTCTAGGCGATATGGATCCATGACCAAGTCTTGAGAGCAATCTTTCAACGTCCTGGAAACCTTTCAATATATCGCGTATTTCTCTTCGGCTCAAGGTATTGTCGAATAATTCCTGCACTGCGTCATGTCTTTCATTTATTCGTTTTAAGTCATGCAAAGGTCGAAGAAGCCAATCTTTCAATCTTCTTGAACCGCCAGCGGTCGAAGTCCGATTAATTATGGCGAAAAGAGTATCTTTTGACGAATCACTAATAGTACGTACAATCTCTAGATTCCTTAATGTGACAGCATCCAAAGTCATTGTTTTGGCTTTCACCATCAATGATGGCGGTCTAAGGTGAGGCAATTCACTAAATTGCGTGGCTGTAGCATAAGATAGAATTGCTCCTGCAGCCGTAATAGCCATCGGATAAGTTTTCAATTCTTCTACATTTCCAAATCTTTCTTCTAGGATTTTTTTAGATACGGGATACATCCATGACTCGGCCTTTCGAGGCGTAGTGTTCATGCCTAACGCCATCATCCAGTTTGCTATGTTTTCATTTCCGTCAGGGATTATGACTTCAGCAGGAGAATAGCGAGCCATCTCAGATTCCAACGATTCTCTATCCCTAAATTGTGCGGTTGAGAATTCACCGGTAGAGATGTCCATTATCGCTAATCCTAATCCATCGTCAGTTTCATTTACGGAAGCTAGAAAATTATTGGAATTACTCAACATTGATCCTTCGACAACCGTACCTTGGCTAACGATTCGAGTCACACCTCTTCTGACAAGTCCTTTGGCACTCTTTGGATCTTCAAGTTGTTCACAGATTGCAACACGATGCCCTTTCTTGATTAATTTACTAAGATAATTATCTAAGGCATGATATGGAACACCTGCTAACGGAATAGGGTTCTCAGAATTCTTGTCTCTTGCCGTTAGTGCAATACCTAAATCTTTGGCAACAATTACAGCATCATCTCCAAAAGTTTCATAGAAATCACCCATACGATATAAGAGAAGAGAATCTGGATTCTCACGTTTTATGGCGTGGTACTGACGCATCATGGGAGTAGACAAGAAGTAGGGAATACCGGCCCTATTTATTTACTAATGGTGAAACTTTTTTCCCAATTAATTCAGTAGCATTCATCAATTGTTCGTGAGTCAGGCCAGCAACATCTAATTGGAAACTAAATCTTGAGAGTCCACCCAGTGCCTCACTATGTCGTATGACTTTTTCAGCTACTTCCTCAACATCACCCACGACTAGCGCCCCAGTAGGGCCAATCTGTGATTCAAAGTGAGACATTGTGACAGGAGGCCAGCCTCTTTCTCTTCCAATTCTGGTGAATGATTCAGCATAACCTGGAAAGAAATCTTTGATGGCTTGTTCCCTTGTTTCGGCAACATATCCTAAAGAGTGAACTCCGACTTTTAATTTTTCAGGAGCATGGCCTGCTTTTTCACCTGCATTTCTATACAATTCTACAAGAGGTGCAAAACGATGCGTTTCTCCACCAATTATAGCAACCATCAGCGGCAATCCAAGTACGCCAGCTCTGACAAATGATTCAGGAGTTCCACCAACACCTACCCAGATCGGTAGTGGATCTTGAATGGGTCTAGGATAGATTGCTTGTTCTACTAAATCAGGTCTAAATTTACCTGACCAGTTAACAACTTCATTATCACGAATTTTTAGCAATAAATCTAGTTTTTCTGCAAAAAGACCATTATAATCCTCCATATTGAGGCCAAAAAGAGGATAAGCTTCAGTGAATGACCCTCTGCCAGCTATAATTTCAGCTCTACCATTCGAAACTAAATCTAGCGTGGCAAAATTTTGGAATACTCTTACTGGATCGGCTGCACTTAGTACGGTAACAGAGCTTGCTAATCTGATATTTTTTGTTCTTGCAGCAGCCGCAGCTAAAGTAATGTGCGCGGCCGAATCAAGAAATTCTTTTCTGTGATGTTCACCGATACCAACTTCATCGATTCCAACTTTATCGGCGAATACAATTCTATCAATTAATTCATTGATGGCTTGATCATTAGGAATTTGATTTCCGTTTTTATCTTTAAAATTGGCGGATGCAAATGTATGTATTCCGATTTCCATGGTTTAAGTAAATTTACCAACGAGTATTGAAATTTCGTATAGAATCATGAGCGGGATTGCAAGTAGAAACTGAGAAATTACGTCTGGAGGTGTAATCATTGCAGCTAAAACAAAGAATACAATAACCAGATAGCTACGATATTCTGCCAATTTTTCAGTAGTAGTTAACTGCAATTTCAGCATTAGAGTTATAATAAGCGGTAATTGGAAAGTAATTCCTAATGAAAAAGTTAGAAGAAAAATAAAGTGATAGAAAGCACTGAGGCTGTATGTCGTTTCTAGTCCTGCATTAGCTGCATCATTTTGCAAATAATCTAGAACAAGAGGTAGCATAAGTTTGATTGAGTATGTGACGCCCAATCCAAAAAGAACTAAAGAAATAACTAGTATTCCAATTAGGTTCCCAATTCCAATATTGGGAAGTAGAGATCTGGTTCTAACAATATGCCAAATCTGGATTATAGCAATTAGAAAAACTAAAGATATGGCTGCGTATCCTGCAACTCTCATTTTTAGAATGAAATATTCTGCCGGAGACAGATAAATTAGTGTAGCACCTTCCGGTAAAAGCGCGTCACTAATCCAATCAATAAGGTCTGGTGCAAAGTTGAAAACGATTGCAAAAGTAGCTCCAGCTAATGCCAAATAAATCCAGATTCGTCCTCTCAGATTGTCAACGATATCATCGTATGCAGGTTTTTTTGACACAAGACTTCATTCGGAGAGGGGTTTTTGCTCTTCGCCCATAAGGTTAATTTACCTCACTATGGATAGTAAAGTATGATTGGTACCACAGAAGCGTTAATTATTGGAGGAGTCGTGCTTCTTCTTTTTGGGGCTAAAAAGCTACCAGAGCTTGCTAAGAGCATGGGTCAATCAAAAGCCGCCTTCAATGAGGGTCTGAAGGAAGGGCCGTCCTCAGAAGAAGATGAGGACAAGGATGACGAAGATTGAAGACCCCCTCCGTCACTTATTAGTCCTAATACGTTCCAATTTTGTAGTTCTTGTAGTTACAGCAGTTATAGTTCTTGCAATAGATTACAAAGATTTCTTTGGCCGAGATTCAGATGAAGTATATTATTTGGCAATATCTTCAGTTGTTATATTTTTGTTATTGTTAACACTTCAAAAATATCGCAATCCACTTCACTATTGGCCCAGATATGCTTTCTTTGTTAAGGATCGGAATGATTCTCAAATCAAAATGGAACCATATCTTGACCCATGGCTAATCTGGTTAGGTTTGATTAGACCAATGGAATTAGTAAATGTAAGATATTCGATGTATCCTGATTTAGATGTAGGCGTGGATATTGATCCTAATACAGGAGTCATAACGGGTTTTCCTATGGAATTAGGAAACCATACTTCTGAAATTAAAATGAGATTTCTTGGAGGTGC
>JAPYSZ010000037.1 GCA_029941645.1 Candidatus Poseidoniia archaeon | reverse complement strand
CCAAGTAAAATGCCTAAGATTCCAGCAGTGGTTTTATCTTTTTTCGAAATCATCATTTCTCCACCCTGATAATTATTCATTTGTATTCCACTACTTGCCATGAATTAGTGAAGCATGCTGATTATTTAAATCTTAACTTTTGACTTCAGCGGCGGCCTTTCTTGATTCCTTAATCTTTTCCGAAGCTTCTCGTCTTGCCATTCTTTCTTGACGCCTAGACTCGACTCTTTCAGTTATTAATTTCATATACATTGCATCATGTTCCATTAATGGAGAATCAGAAATAACAATAACATTGTAATTATTTTCAAGAATTGTTTCTGCCAAATATTCGAATTTGATTTCACCTTTCTTTATTGGTGAATAGTGCCTTTCATTACCTTCTACATCAAATTCAACACCGGAAAAATGCATGTAATAATTTTCTAGTCCTAATGATCTATCCAGATAGCTAAAAACTCTTTTGAAACTGTCACGATCGTTCAACCATCTATTTCCTCTAGCATGCAGGTGTGGCCAATTAATTACAGGTATTACTCCTCTAACTCGGTGACATATCTCTGTAATTTCTCTGATACTCCCAAAAAGGTCAGGTTTCCCAGAGAGTTCTATTCCTATTTGAGGCCTATAATTATTAGTCAGATAATGGTCCCTAATTTCTCTAAATATAGGAACTAATCTTTCAATAGCTTCTCTAGATGAAATGCCATTATAAGGTCCTACATGTGTTACAACAGTTCTAGCTCCAATTTTATTTCCAACTTCTCCAGCAAACTCCAGAAATTTCGTTGATTTATTACGCATGTAACCATTACCTAAGAAATCCATGTAATATGGGGCATGAATCGCCATATGAATATCCAATGAATGGGCAATTCCACCTAATTCTTCAAAATCATCTAGTTCATCAACATACTTGCCTCTTACAAGTTGTATTTCCATACTGTGTAAACCTAGTGCATGGATATCTTCAATTCCGTCTCTAATTGTTCTTCCTTTGCAGGAAAGAGGGATTCCTGCGGGCCCAAAACGTATCATCCTTCGCAACGGATTGAAAGGTCCTATAATTACTATTCGTCACTTTCGGTGTATTTTTTAGGATTTTTGAATCCCACTGGCTGTTTGTCTAAGTTTTTAATGGTCCCTCTTCTCACGATTTGTGAATCCTAAGAAACTCGAGGTGAAGTGGCAAAAAAAATGGGAAGAGGCCAAGCTTTTCGAGTCCGAGCCTAAGGAAGATCAAGAGAAGTATTTCGTTAATTGTCCATATCCTTACATGAATGGATATTTGCATTTGGGACATGCGTTTACCTATCTTAGAGCTGATATGGTTTCACGTTATCAAAGAATGAAAAATAAAAACGTTCTATTTCCTTTTGCATTTCACTGCACAGGTACACCTATTGTTGCAGCAGCTCAGAGAGTGAAAGAAGGTGAAAAAATACAGATAAAAGCATTGAAACAAATGGGCCTAAGTGATACTCTCATAAAAAAATTATCAAAACCGGAGGAATGGACAAAACATTTCCCAGATAAAGCAGTTAAAGATTTGAGAAAGTTTGGCACCTCCATTGATTGGCGCCGTAGTTTCATTACAACGAGCCTCAATCCTCCATATGACCGTTTTATTCAATGGCAGTTCAATAAATTGTTGAAAAAAGATTATCTAATCAAGGGAACTTTTCCAGTAGTATGGTGTCCTAAAAGAGAAACAGTTGTGGGAGACCACGATCGTCTTTCAGGAGAGGGAGAAACACCTCAGGAATATACTCTTTTGAAGTTCAAGGGTGAAGATGATTGTCTTGTAGCTGCAACTTTACGTCCTGAAACGGTCTTTGGTCAAACAAATATATGGGTTGATGGAAAGGGTACCTATACTAAAGCTAAGGTAGGCGATGAAACATGGATTATGTCCAAGCAGATGCCTTTCAAACTCAAATTACAAGGCCATAAGGTTAAGGAATTAGGAGAGATTAAAGGTCGTGATTTAGTTGGGAAAAAATATATGGCACCACAAATAAATAGTGAAGTAATAGTTCTTCCATCAAAATTTTGTGACGCCTCAATAGGCTCAGGTATTGTTACTTCAGTACCAAGTGATTCACCGGACGATTATCAGGGTTTAGTTGATTTACAAAATTCGGAGTCTGAATGTAACAAGTGGGGTCTCGATTATGATTTTGTTAAATCAATCAAACCTATTCCTATTCTTGATTCAGGTGAAATGGGTACTCTTCCGGCACTAAAACTTTGCAAAGAATTGGGTATTAAGAATCAAACACAGCGAAAAAAATTGGATAAAGCCAAACAGGATTTGTACATGCACAGTTTCAATAATGGGATTATGCTTGATTCAGCAGATTTTGTAGCAGGTAAATCTGTTGAAGATGCTAGAGAAGAAGTTAAAAATAAATTAGTTGAAAAGGAACAAGCTGTAGTTTATTATGAACTAACAGGTCCTGTTCAGTCACGTTGGCTTGCAGACTGTGTCGTAAAAATAGTAGATAATCAGTGGTTCTTGGCCTATGCCGATGAAGAATGGACTAAGACTACCGAAAAGGCACTAGAATCGATGAATCTGTACCCTGCAAAATCCAGAACTCAATTTGAATATGTTTTGCAATGGTTAAAGAATTGGGCATGCGTTCGTGAAAAAGGTTTAGGAACAAAATTACCCTGGGATGACGGATGGGTCATTGAGTCATTAAGCGATTCAACAATTTACATGGCATATTACACTGTAGCTCACTATCTGAAAGATTTGGATGAGAAACAACTTACGGAGTCATTGTTTGAGGCAATATTTGGCGATGGTAATACCAAGTCAGCTTCTGAAGAGACGGAAATTAACCAAGCGACTATCATAAAATGGCGTAATGAGTTCAATTATTGGTACCCCTATGACCTTAGAGTAAGCGGTAAAGATTTAGTTCAGAATCATTTGTCATTTAGTTTGTACAATCATACCGCAATGTTTGATTCGGATAAGTGGCCTAAAGGATTTGCAGTCAATGGTTGGGTTCTTGTGGATGGTGAAAAAATGTCAAAGTCCAAAGGTAATTTTTTCACATTGAATGAATTGAATGCCAAATACGGGGCTGACGTTGTTCGGTTTACACTTTGCAACGCGGGCGAGGGCCTGGATGACCCTAACTGGGAGTTGTCATTTGCAGAAACCGCAGGTAAAAAATTGAACAATTGGTTAAAATTCGTAAAAGTGAATAAAGGGAAAGGACGAACTACAGATCATCCCGTTGATCCTTGGTTCCGAGAAATTATAGATAGTATTTCATATCAAGCCCATACAGCCTCAGAACGATTGAAATTTAGAACATCTACTCGCCTTTTCTTTTTTGAATTACCGCAATACTTTAAGTGGTATGTTCAAAGAACTGGAGAACCACATGCAGAAATTCTGAAAGAATATATTTCTGTTGTAAATAGAGGAATCGCGCCTATTGTTCCACATACAGCTGAAGAGGCTTGGTCATTATCTGGTGAAGACAATTTTATTTTGAATCAACCCTTTCCAGAAGGACACAGTCCAGATCAGAATATTTTGATTGGTGAAGATTTAGTAAAACAGACTTTGGAAGACACACGTGCTATTCTAAATATAGCAAAAATAGATAATCCAGTGGAGATTGTTTTGATTGTGGCCCCTGAATGGAAGTGGCAAGCTGTTCGCACGGCTGGAGAATTGGCAGATGGAAGAGGCCAAGTAAAATTGAATCAACTTATTTCTAGTGTTATGTCAACAATACCTCCAGAATCAAAGAAGTTGGGTGCTGAGTTCTTGAAAAAATGGGTCTTGAGAGACATTCCCTCATTAGGTCCAGATTGGCAAACCAAATATAATCAAGAAGTTGATGAAGAAGCTATTTTGTCAGCGTCTATAGATTTTTTCAGTAATATATTTGATTGCAAAGTATCAGTTGTAAATGCAGATAATGCAAGGTCAAGTATGGTAGCTAAAGGAAATCAAAGTTTACCATTAAGACCGGCTATTTTTGTTTCATAAGGCTTTATTTATCGACGATAAAACAGCTTTTAAAGGGTGTAATAAATAGTTGCCAATCTTTATAAATGCGTCTCTTGTCCGGCGGACTCCACGTGAGAGTTTTTGCTCTCCGGAGAGATGAATATGACTGAAAAGCGTAATTCGCGAATAGCCTTGCTAGCCGTAGTAATGCTCCTGTCTGGAGCTTTGTTAGGGCTTATATCAGAGGATGCCTCAGCTGCAAATGCAGTGGGTTTCATTTCCTCAGACAGCCCATCTGGCGTATCTGTAACATTTATTAATCAAGAAACTGGAGCTAGTCAAAGCGTAACTAGTTCAGCTGATGGTTCATATTCATTTAATAATTTAGATGATGGTGAATATTCAGTTAGATATTCCAAAGTAGGATTTTTATCAGTATTAGATACTTGGAGTGTTCCTTCTGACTTACCATTAGATGATGTTGCTATGTATCTTGCACCTGCAGGTTCAACCAGCGTCACAGTAAATGTAAAGGATGGCGGAGGTACAGATATCAATGGAGCTACCGTTTCTTTAATGTCGGCAACTACTGAAGATTCTTGGTGGACTGACGCTCCAGTCGGTTATACAGTTTCTAATTCAACTGATGTTGCTGGTGATGCCGGTTTTGATTCTTTAACTTTAGACGAATATGTTATTAGAGTTGAAGCATCAGGTTATGCTACTACTTTTGGAAATACGTCAGATACTAACATTGTTATGCTTGCTTTAGATGATACTAACAAACAGACAGTTCGTGTTTACGATCCTTCTGGTAGTCCATTGGGCGATGCGACCGTATTCATGTATGATGCAACATCCTCTACATGGTATGGTGCAAATAAAGTAGGATACACTTACTATCTTCAACCTTCAGCAGGTTCTGAAGTTTATGTTTATGCATACCATGGATCTAATAATAATCCTTCTGTGTTAAAGATAGCTTCAGTTTCTGAACCTGCAACCCATAATATGGAAGTAGGCAGTAATTCAGCAGCTAATGATGGTATTGTATACATAAATTCAGCACCATCACAAGGAGCTCAATCAGTTACACCTATGTATGATGACCGCATGATTAAATTGAATCCAGGTCCTTCAGCTTCTATTGATGTAACAGGAACTACTGATGTAGACGGTAGTCACATTGTAGCAGCAGGTTCTGAAGTGAACTTTTCAGGTTCCTCTTCAACTTCACCGATTGGAGGGATTTCATACAACTGGGGTTCATCTAGTGACGTTGACTATTCAGCATCTTTCACAGAAAGTGGCACAGTTACACTAATAGTAACCGATGAATTTGGTGCAACAGACTCTACAACAGTGGATATAATTGCTGATGGAGAGGCTCCAGCACCAGATTTTACAGCAACTGTAAAGTCGAGTACAGATGATGACGGCACTGCATATAATGAAACCAATGTTGAAGAAGATTATACTACTGTAGTTTTTGATGCCTCATCCTCAACTGATGCGGTAGGTATTGATTCATACAGCTGGGATTTTGGTGATGAAAGTACAGATACAGGTAATGTAACTAATCATATTTTTGCTAACCCTGGTAATTTTGATGTTATACTTACAGTTACTGATGTCGCAGGTAATAATGATTCTAAAACTATGACTATTTCTGTAAAGGATGTAACTATTCCTAGTGCGGAATTCAGTTGGTCTTACACCAATGAAACTGGTGGTATGGTATCTGGAGCTGCAATGGAAGGCGAACCAACACATTTCAATGCTAATGGTTCTACAGATAATTCAGGTGGAGATTTGACTTATACTTGGGACTTTGGCGATGGAGAAACTGCTTCTGGCGTCACAACATCTCATACTTTCGGCAATTTGACAGATGATGGTTTTAATGTAGTACTTACAGTATCTGATGCTTCAGATAATGCAGATGTAATTTCTTATAACATAAAGCCAGCACAGAAAGAAAGACCTGACTTGTACATATCTGAATTGAGTTTCAGTAATGATAATCCAACTGAGGGTTCAACAGTCACTTTCGAGGCTATTGTTAAATTGTTAGGAATGAATATTACAGATTCCTTCGAAGTCGGTTTCTTTTTAGATACAGCAGATGGTGAGCAAATAGGCTCAGAAATAGTTGATGGAAGCAACATGTCCTTTGGAATCGAGCATGGATTCAATGTGTCCACAACTTGGAAGGCTACTTCTGGAGCTCATACAATCGTTGTAGTTGCAGATACCCTAAATGTTATCGATGAAAGCGAAGAAAAGAATGACCTTTCTAAGGTTATCACAGTCAGTTCTGAAGACGATTCATCAGATGTAACTTCAATGATAATGATTATTGCAGTTGTTCTATTATCAGTCGGATCTGTAGGATATATTTACAGAGATTCACTATTTAGTAAATAAGATAGTTGATTCTTAAAAATATATTCAATGTCCGCGTGAGGCCATTTTGGTTTCTAGTTGAGACTCTTCTAGGCCAGCCATAGCGTTACCTAATCCCTTTGATATATTCCCTATTAATTCAGGATCATCAAAGTGAGCAGTTGCTTCAACAACAGCTTTAGCCATAGTATCAGGATCATCAGATTTGAAAATACCTGAGCCAACAAAAATACCATCCATTCCAAATTGCATCATTAATGCTGCGTCAGCAGGTGTAGCAATACCGCCAGCTGTGAATGTGACAACAGGTAAGCGTCCTAATTTCTTAATCTCTATAAGAATTTCCAGTATTTCTGATTCTATTTCTGTTCTAGATTTGTGGAAAGCATTGTAACCTGCAGATTCGCCTAGGTTTTCTTTTGCTTCTTCATCCAGTACAAAGAATTTATCAACCATCTTAGATGCAATTGGTTCTAAGTTATTTGAGGCCTGTACGGCAGCTATTTCAGCTTGTAAAAGTCTTGCATGTCTCATTGCAGCTACAACATTTCCAGTTCCAGCCTCACCTTTTGTTCTAATCATTGCAGCCCCTTCCCATATTCTTCTTACAGCTTCACCTAGTGAAGTTGCACCACAGACAAAAGGAACTGTAAATCCATCTTTTACGACATGGTAATAAGGATCAGCTGGTGTCAGAACTTCAGATTCATCAACCATATCAACTCCCAAAGCCTCTAGAATTTTTGCTTCAGCAGTATGACCAATTCTACATTTTGCCATAACAGGAATAGAAGTACAATCAATTATTTCTTTAACCATCATTGGATTCGACATTCTAGCTACTCCTCCATCAGCTCTGATGTCTGCAGGTACACGTTCTAAAGCCATAACAGCTACAGCTCCTGCATTTTCAGCAATTTTAGCTTGTTTAGAATTAACTACATCCATGATAACTCCACCTTTTTGCATTCTGGCAAATCCACGTTTCACTAGTTCTTTACCGTGTCTTAGTGATTCTAAATCTAATTCTAAACTCATAATATTTTCCTTTGGTGGACCGGGCGGGATTTGAACCCGCGGCCTCCGCCTTGCGAAGGCGGCGATCTTCCGAGCTGATCTACCGGCCCGTCAAATATAAGCATGGTTCTGCTATTCAAAAAACTAGCTTTGTTATAGTACACCAATTGCTTCCAAATGTTGTGCGGCAGCCTCGCTAAGATCATCGTATAGTTCATCATCTTCCACGTTAGAGTAAGATACGCTGTTCTCACGTCCACGTTTAATTTTCATAATTTCAAACTCGGAGCCAAAGTTGTCAGCATAGGACATGATTGCATATTCATCTCCTTCCACTTCTAGTGATCCATGTATCTTCATACGAACTTCTTCACCTTCTTCATTTTCAAATATTTCAACATCTTCATCGTCTTCCAGAATTTCTTGCTTTTTCTTGGACCCGAAAATAGACTCCGACCAACTCTTCTTTTCGGCTTTTTCACCTGCAAGATCTCTACCCATTGCTTCCGACCATGAGTTTATGATATCATCTTTACTCATTCCAAACTTCGATTCCGCCTTTTTCCAGTTGTTTAATATCCAGGGTGGCTTATCAAATTTAGAAGCTAAAGCTTGCAAAAACATTCTCAAATCATTAGGATTTTCAGAACCTAATTTGAGTTCAATAAGAGTATTTCTAGGATTTCCAAAGAAGCCTTTGTATTTCATTGCTGTGAGTCTAGCTTTGAAGCCAGCAAAACGAAATGAAATACTCCAGTTCATTTCATCAAATCCACTTTCTCTTAATTTGATTTTAGCGTCATCATCTACTGTAGTACAAGCTTCCCAAAACTTTTCCCCAAAATCAGTAAACCAAAGTAATCCAAATGTACCTCTACTTTTAGTTTCAAACCTTCCTGATTTCAGTGCTCCAGTTTTAACCATAGGATGTTTGCTTCGTGGCTGAGCTATCAATGTAACGGAATGCACTAATTTAGCACGAATAGGGATGCATAAAACATCACCGCTAACTTTAATAACAGTCTACCTCAGCAGAATGTAGGCCTTAGGGTCATTGACGGTAACCAATTCACAAATCTGCCTTTGGATTTATACATAGGCATTAGAAACAGAATTAATCCGCTCTTGGTTCAAGGTTAATAAGAAAGAAAGTGGTAATATGAATATAGACCCAACAAGTAGTAAATACGTAATTCGAGCTTCAATTAGAGCGAATGGTGTAGTAAATAAATCAGATGTAGTAGGAGCCGTTTTTGGCCAAACAGAAGGATTATTAGGTGATGAATTAGATCTTCGAGATCTTCAGAAAAGCGGACGTATGGGCCGTGTAGAAGTTGATGTAAAAAGCGACAAAGGCAAGTCTACGGGAGAAATAGTAATTTCTTCTAGTATGGATCAAGTCGAAACGTCTGTTTTTGCAGCAGCTTTGGAGACTGTAGAAAGAGTTGGCCCATGTAAGGCAACAGTCAAAATAACATCATTAGAAGACAGCCGTTCAACTAAACGTGAAGTAATAATAGAAAGAGCCCGTTCCTTATTAATTAAATTAATTAAGGAATCTAGGACTGCCGGATCAACGATTACCGATACAGTTCGTCAAGCTCTTCAAGTTGAAGAGATTGTTCGTTTCAAAGGTAAGTTGCCAGCAGGACCTAATGTAGCAACTAGTGACGCAGTCATTGTCGTTGAAGGCAGAGGCGATGTTCTAAATCTATTGAAACATGGAATAAAAAATTCAGTAGCTGTAGAAGGTACCAATGTACCTAAAGAAGTCGTAGATCTTAGTAAAGAAAGGACAGTTACAGCTTTTGTAGATGGAGACCGCGGAGGTCAGATGATAATTCAGGAATTATTGCAGGTTGCAGAAGTTGATTTCATTGCTAGAGCACCTGAAAATACAGAAGTTGAATATTTGACACACAAGCAAATCATGAAATCTTTGAGAGATAAGATGACGGCAGAATTGTTTATGGAGCAAAATAAATGGGCAAGGCC
>JAPYSZ010000036.1 GCA_029941645.1 Candidatus Poseidoniia archaeon | reverse complement strand
TCCAGCCCATAAGGGAGCATATTCAGTTAGAATCAATGGAAGAATATTATCCGATTCACTTTTTTGATCCACAAGAGTTGAATCAAAGTCAATAATATTTCCATAAACACCTATTATAACTGGAAATAAGAAAAGTATAGGGACAACAGTCGGATATAGCCAAGCAGCAGTTCTAATTGCTTTGTCATCTTCAGCAATGTAGAATCTTGAAAATAGTTGAGGAAACATTGGGACAGTTATTGGCCAAAGTATGGTGAAAGAGAAGATGGTTTCCCATGTAAAATTACTCTCCCTTACAAATTTCTCGGGTTTATTTTCCCATAAAGACTGCCCAGCTTCACTAAAACCACCTATATCTTCATGAATAAAGAATCCAATAACAAATATGATTAGTATTGAAAACATTAATATTCCTTGAAATACATCAGTCATTGTAGAAGATTTCATTCCACCTAATACTAGGTAGATAATCATTACACAAGTTAACAACAGCGCTCCTGTAAATGAAGAAATTTCTCCTCCTGAAAGCGTATCTAATAAAATTCCAGCCCCATAAGGTTGAACAGCCAAATAAGGTAATGTGAAAACGACTAGCACAATTCCGTATAGCCATCCTAAATATTTGGAGTTTGTTTCACCAGCTATTAATTCAGGAGGTGTAACATATCCTTTTTCTTTTCCTAATTTGTGGATTGGTATTCCCAGTAATAATATGGAAAGCCCAACTAGAGAAGTTCCCATAGCCATTATTCCATAGAAACCCCATCCTGCGCGATAACTTGCACCTGCAAATCCCAAGAAAAAGAACGCTGAGAAATTAGTTGCCGCTAAGGTGCAAAATAGAACCCATGGTTTTATTTTTCTAGATGCTACAAAATAATCCTCTGCGCTATCTTCTTTATTACGGCCATATAATCCAATGCCTATAGAAATTGCAAGATAAATCGCTAAGATAATACCAATAATCAGTAAATCACTCATCTTTCATCCACTCCTTTGAAAACTTCCAAACTGAATAAGCCAATGCAAATTGAATTACAATAAGATAAATTACCCACCAAGGAATCCATTCAGCTAGACGATTATTAGAATTCCAATTCCACCAATCTATACTAAGTATTGTTAATGAAATAAATATAACTGCCCAAATTTGATTATTTTGTGACTTTGGGAACCAGAATGGTAAAAGCTCCCAAGTCTTATCATTCAAGTTTGGAGTCTTTCGATTAGTTCAGCCTTTGTGCCTGAAACAGGTAAATCTTTTTCTTTCAGTAATTCTTTCAATTCAGTAACTTTCATTGACTTGAAGTCTACTTCTTTAGTTTCAGCTTCCGAATTATCATCTGTTGTATCATCTTCTTTTTCTTTTACAACATCTTTGTTATTTGTCTTTTCTAGAATTTTTTCTAATTCACTGTCTTCTGGTGGAACTTCCATAAGACTGGATGGATTCATCACACTTATTTTGGAAATTTCTACTCTTTTAGTTGGGTAGGTAGTCTTCAGTATTGAAGCAATTTCCTTACTCAAATCTCCGGAATAAATCTTTTTGAGAGTTTCAGAAATACTTAGTTTACTGAGGTTTTCTTCTACATACTTATGTGCTACAGATCTCAACATTTTTTCTTGGGATTTCTTTACGCGCTTGTCAACCATAAGAATAGGTTTAATTCTAATTATAACGTCATTTTGTAGATTTACAATAAAATTACAATCGATTCTACTGTTTTTTCTTCTTGTAAGGGCTCTTTTGTAATCTGAAGTTAAACGATGCCCATCAAAGGAGGTAAAGGCATTGTTTCCTCTTGTTTCATTAATCCTGAACTTTACCATAAAATTCTTTTGACTAAAATCACCAGTTAATTGTTCTAAAGGAATTTCTGTAACCCTTCCATTTACAGCTTCAGGACTGTCGGCAGGTGTGTGTGCCATAATTGCGTAATTGAACATAGAAGGAGCATGCAGACGATACCACATCTTGCCCTTCCACTTGTCCTTTACTTTAGCTCTTGCGACCTTTGCCAAATGTTTTCTCCGTTCTGAACTACAAATTCAGGGTTGCGCTCACTGGACAGGGTTAAATATACATTGCGTCGATTATCCTTTAAGATGTTTGACAAATTATTGTTGCCAATAGACCCTTCCAAGCGTCTGAGACCCGCAAGAAATTATGCAATAGCATTAGCACAGCGCCTCAGTGTGCCTTTGATAGCTACGTATGTAAGTAATCCTACTAAGACAGGAACAGTAACAGCTTCCAAGGAGTCTCGCCGTGGCTTTGAAGCGTTAGGTAAAAGACAATTAGATCAGTTTATTGAAGAAACAACAGATGTAAAGATTAAACCTTTGTTAAAATCAGGTAAAAGACGGAAAGTTTTAGCTCAATTAATTGATGAAGGCGTTGCGGATACTTTAGTTTTGGGACCTTTTAGGTCAGTTTTGACTAGGTTATTCACAGGTTCTGAAGTTGAAAGGATACTTGATTCGGAATCTTCCCATGCTTTTGTGGTTCGTAAAGAGCATCCCTTACCAGGTTCAGGTTCTCCAGCCTTGGTAGTCTTTGATGGTCCAATATTATCTGAAAAGGCTCTAAAAATGGTCGAAGAGTTTTCTAGAAAGTTTAAGTGTGATTTAGAATTATTACACATTGGGGATGAAATTTTGGGTGAAGCTGAGGCTATAGACAAGGCAGTTGAGCAATTAAGAAATAATTTGGGAGGAGATTATCATGTAACATCTACAATTATTCCTTTAAGTTTTTTCAAAACTAGGAGGGGCATCACGAATTCTGTAATTGATTCAGAAGGCGCTCGAATAGTAATTCTTCCAGATATAGAGGATGCAGTTAGTGATATCCTTTTACATCAATTGGTGCTAAGTGCTTCTGTACCGGTGTGTGTCTTAAGATGAGCCCAGACAAAGATTTTGAGGATATGCTTGAAGGCCTTGAGATAGTCACAGAATCATTGGAGGAAGAATCACATACAGTTCTTCCACGAGTTGATCAACTCAAGCGCCGAAGAACACTCCTTACTTTACAATCTGAATTATTTGATTCAAAGGAAAGGCAGCATGCACTTCATCGTCTTTATTTCAATTCTACTTTTAGGAAGTTAGTTGCAGGCCTAATCATTGTTTCTTTCATTTATGTGTTACTATATTTCTTTGCCGATGGTTTGAGTCATTCAGGTCGTAATGTGTTTGTATTATTTTTGTTAATTATCTATTTGTGGATTTCTGAGACTTTTCCGTTACCAGTTACAGCACTTATGGCTGGCGTGGCTCTTGTTTTATTAGGTGAGAATCGTGACGACGCATTTTCTTCTTATGCTTCAGATTCAGTTTTTATGATTCTTGGTTCTTTAATAATAGCACAAGGAATAACCAAATCTGGAGCAGAGAATTTGATAATTCGCAGATTTCTTGGTCCCTTTACAGGCTCCAATTATGCACTCATTTTTGGTGTAATAGTAATTTGTAGTTTTATGGCTGCTATAATTCCAGATCATAGTGTTGCAGCGATTATGCTTCCATTAGTTCTTACAATAGCAGATAAAACAGACATCCGTCAGCATAAAAATGAGATGTTAGCCTTAGTTCTTGCGGTTGCCTTTTCTTGTTCAATTGCAGGTTTAGCAACACCATCTGGCGGAGCTCGAAATGTTATTGCTATGGGTTTTCTTGACGAAATATATAACCAGCAGATAACATATGTTCAGTGGGTTGTTTTGGCAGCACCAATAACAATTGCTCTAATTCCAATAGTATTTCTAACATTAATTTCAGTTAATAAAGTAAGTTATCGAAGTATAGATTATTACTATGAGAAAACTCAAATAATTGATGAACGTCAATTTTTAGCACTTTCTATTTTGGGACTTACTTTCTTATTGTTTTTGACGACAGGCAGTAATGGATTGACCTTAGGTACTAGTGCAATGATTGGGGGTATCTTAATGCATACATTTGGAGTCTTAGAGTGGGAAGATAGTCGCCAAAGATTGCGTTGGGGTGTAATGTTCATTTACGGTGCCGCATTAACTATGGGTAAAGCAATGGTTAAGCATGGAGCAGCCGATTGGTTAGCAGGGGGGCTCTATTGGTTAGCAGATTGGGGATCACAGTATGGTGGAGAAATCACAATTATATTTTTGATAATAATTGTAACAGTATTACTTACAAATGTTATGAGTGACGGTGCAGCAGCAGCTATACTTGTACCAATTACACTAGCTGTAGGCGTCGAAGCTAATTTACCTCTTGAATCTATTGCAATAATTACTGCAATTAGCACAGCATTTGCTTTCATGACCTCTTTTGGAACGCCACCTAATCTTATCGTCCATGCTTCTGGAATACCAAAATCTAATGATTACCTAAAGAATGGAATCCCACTAGTTATTTTCTCAATTATTGTGTTAATATTAGCTGAACATTATTACTGGAATATCGCAAGAGAATGGGTCGGTCTTTCAACCTAATTTAGTAATTAATCTATATTTTCCCGCTTGTTATTTTCTATGTTTACAAGTCCTCCAATAAAGGCAAATGTAACAACAGAAACAAATACGGAAGAATTACTGTCTGGCATTTTAGAAATAGGCCCTATTAGATTTTCATCAGGATTTTGATTGAGTATTTCACTTATTTCACTTGCTACATCATTAGGTCCTGAGCCAGGAGGTAGTGCTCCAAAAGATACAAGAAAATAGAATGCAGCAATAATTAGGAAGGGCAGCATTGCTGCTGTCAAAGCCCTTGCAGGATCACCTGCTTTTTTCCCGCCAAAGAATCCACCAATTGCTGCAGTTATTGAACCAGGTATCGTTAGAATTCCTAATACAATCATGATTACAAAGATGTACAAGAATCCCGCAAACACACCTTCATTTAGCAATTCGATAGTTGCAAAATCATTTTTTAATTCAGTTTTTTCGACTTCTTTGATATCTTCTTTACGTATATCTTTTTTAGTCTCTTTTTCTATAGTTTCACCAAGATTTTCACCTTCAATTACTACCTCTTGTAATATTTTTTCAGTATTTGAATCCGATATTTCTTGGCGTACTAGTTCCCATAGATTTTTTTCTTCACTCAATGTTCATTATTCAATTACTATCTATAAATTATTGATGATACCTACAACAGATTAATATAATACCCATGGCAGACCTGATGAAACGGAGTACACTACTTGAGAGTTTTAACTACAGAGACACTTGCTTCAGCAATTAATTATAGCCCCGAATATTCACATATGGGTGATGATGAATCTAGCTATTTGGCCGAGCATATCCTTAATTTTTTTGGATATAGCGATCGAATAATTGATAATGTATTACATCCAGAGGATCGCGATACTTTTTACATGTTAGAAGATGCCGGCTTAATGGAAACAGAGAGAGAAGAAACTACGCTTTATGATGGCCGAGAATGGAGAATCCATTATTGGCTTTTAAAAATAGCAGAAATTCAAAGAAGAACAGATGCAGGTCCCAAGTATGCTCCAGAAGATTTGGAACCATCAGTTTATGATGAGATTCCAGATGATATCTGGTCACGTGAGAATTGAAACTTCCCTATTCCTTTAGAGGCAACCAAGAAGAAACAGTAGAATCGATTAAATCGGCTTTAACTAAAAGAAATCATATAGTATTAGAATCACCTACTGGTAGTGGTAAGACCTTTACATCTTTAGCTGCAGCCTTACCTTTCGCAAAAAAAAGCGATATGAAAATTGTATACTGTGTTCGTACCAATTCTCAGCAGAAGCAAGTTATACATGAGTTACAACAGTTTAAAAAATCCGGGAATCAAATTAAGGCAATTGCAGTTCAAGGCCGTGAAGCACTTTGCCCTCAGCAAAAATATGATGGAGAGTTGAAAAAGTCTAATTGGTCCGAAAAATCAAAAATTTGCAAGACTCTAAAAATGCAATCTAAAATGGGAGAAGCTGGATGTCAATTTTATAGCCAACTTGTGCTCGGAGGTCAGACGTTAACCAAAAAATGGTCGTCCGAAATACTTACAGCCCAAGAATTTGCAAAGAAAGCCGAAAAAGCAAATCTTTGCCCATATGAACTTAATAAATTAATGCTTAAAGAGGCACAAGTAGTAATTGTCCCTTACGTCTATTTCTTTGAAGAATTTATAAGGAAATATATGCTTGGATGGATGGGTACTTCTATTGACAAAATAATTCTCATAATAGATGAAGCTCACAACCTTCCAGATTGGGCAAGAGGTGCGGCATCAGAGTCAATAAGGATAGATTCTATTAATCGTGCAGTTAATGAAATCAAGGATTATGGATATCTTCTTCCTGAAGGTAGAGATCCCATTTTTTTCTTGAATCTAGTGGAAGCATCAATAGAAAAATTAGCGGAAGAGCATATAAGGGATAATGAAGAGGAAGGACATTTACCATCAAATATAGTCTCACTAGATTCAGATGTAGCAACTTTTGAAACTGAAATGATGTCACTTGGAAAAATGACACTCTTTAGATTAAAGCAAGATTCTACGGAAATTGCTAAAATGGGACAACAGACGCGTCAATATCTTTTGGATCATGGAAAGCGGCCGCGTTCATATTTAGGCTCAGTTGGAGATTTTTTATGTCGTTGGTTAGATTCTATTGAAAGCCATACGATACGTTTAGTTGGTAAAGAGCCTTTGAGATTAGAAAAAGTTTGTCTTGATCCAAGAGTAATGACTGGTTTTCTAGACAGTACAGCCGGTGTAGTTTCAATGTCTGGGACGATAAGTCCTTTAGATATGTTTCGTGATTTAGTAGGATTAAGATCCGATGCAATTTTAGAAAGTAAAGAATCTTCTTTCCCGTTAAAGAACAAGAAAGTAGTATATCTTAAGGATGTCACAACATCATACAATGAATTGAATAGTAAACCAGATACATGGAAAAAAATGGTATCTAAAATAAAGTTAATTAGTACTAGTTTTGATGGGAACATTGCTTTATTTTTCCCTTCGTATAAATTGCTTGACTTAGCTTTGGATGGCCTTAATCTCAAAAAACCGGTGTATCGCGAATATTCAGGAATGGAGCAGGAAGAGTTGATGCAAACAGTTGAGAGTTTTAAAGCAGATAGTGGGGCTGTATTAGCCGGTGTAATGGGTGGAAGATTGGCTGAGGGTATAGATTACCCAGATACATCTCTAGAGATGGCCGTAATAGTAGGAATACCATATCCTGCTCCGGGAGTACGGCAAGAAGCATTACAACATTATTATGATATCACTTTCGATGGACGTGGTTGGAAATTTGCCGTGGAATCTCCAGCCGTACGCAAACTTCTTCAGGCTGCAGGGCGTGTAGTTCGCTCTGAAAATGACAGAGGATTTATAGTGATAGCAGATAGTAGAACTGGCCGTTTCTTGGAATATATTCCAGAACTAGAACAGTCTGACGATATAGTTTCTGAAATTAAAGATTTCTTTGAAGCCTAAATCCTTTAATCCAATATTCTTAGCCATTCAAGCGCCACCGTGGCTTAGCTCGGTATAGCGACTGATTCGTAATCAGTAGGTCGGGGGTTCAAATCCCCCCGGTGGCTCCATTATTTCCCAAATTTAATTTTGCTACGGCGCATTGCCTCTAGTACAGGCATAGTTTCATCAGCCATAAATGCTATACAAGAGCCTCCGCCCGTTGAGATATGTTTAATTCCTTCAGTTAGTCCCATTTGGTTAAATGCCATTGCAGTTTCTCCTCCACCTACAACAGTCATACCACTATGGTTTGATATACTTTTAAAAATCTCTTTTGTTCCAATGGCAAATTCACGATTCTCAAAAACACCCATAGGCCCATTAGCAATAATTGTGCCTGCATTATTTATTAAATTTATATATTTTACTAGTGTATCCAATCCGATATCGTGTATCGGGTGTTTTGTAGGCAATTGATCAATAGTGATACCAACTCTTTGTCCGTTATCATTTATAGCAATATCAGTCGGATAGACAATTCTTTCTCCATATTCATCAATTAATCTTTTGGCTTTTTTAATGATATTTTCATAATCTGGGATATTTTTCTCTATAAATTTTTTGCTTGGTTCGCCTATATCTATGCCTGCAGCCAGCAAAAATACATTGGCTACAACACCTCCAGTGAGTACATAGTCTATTCCTTTCTTAAGAAAATACTTAGAAATCGACACAGAATCAGCAGCTTTACTTCCACCTAAGAGTGCAATTCTGGGGCTAGGTCCAGAGGATATTGCTTTTCCGAGGAAATCTAATTCACGTTGCATAACTCTTCCTGCAAGTGCCGGCATTCTTTCTGAGAATCCAACAAGTGAAGGTTGGCAACGGTGTGCAGCTGCAAAAGCATCATTCACAAACAAATCAGCTAATGGTGCTAAAGTTTCAACTAATTTACTATTGGCCTGTTTTTCAAAATTATCGTTTTCAAATAAACTTAATTCAATTTCTTCCTTATCAAACCTAACATTATCTAACATTAGGATATCTCCGTTGTTCAGTTTACTAATTGAATTGAGAGCTTTTTCTCCGTATATGTCTGGTATGAATTTTATTTTAATGTCTATAATTTCTGACATTCTTTTCGAATGTTTTTTTAGATTGACAAAGTCTAATTTCCCTGGACGGGATTGGTGTGCTAAAATGATAATTTTAGCTTTACTTTCAGATAATTCCTTAACAGTAGCAGCATGCCTTCTAATTCGGGTATCATCTAAGATTTCTCCATTTTCTGGATTAACAGATGAATTAATATCGATTCTTAAAATGACTATTTTGCCTTGCATTTTAAAATCATCAATAGTAAAAAAACTTCGTTCTTTTAGGGTGTCAAATTCGCCGTCGACAGTTACGTAACCACTATTTTGAATCACGAGCCGCAAGAGGGTAGTTAGTAAAACTTTACGCCTATTCGTTTTGGATATGTCTTCCAAGTACTGTAAAATTGGCGACAACAGCTTCAATTTGAATTCTTGAATTTGCGCCTTCAGATAATCTAAAATCGGTTTCGGCTAATTTTTCTATCATTTGAACTTTAATATGGTCAGGGATTTCTAAATCTCTTACAGATCTATGCATTTGACGAAGAATATCTTCTCCTGCTAAACCATAAGTGATTTGGAGAGTATCTAATCTTTCTCTAGCGCCTGAAAAATTGCCTTCTAAGGACATTTGTAATGCTTCTTTAACTTCTTCAGGTCTTGCTGCGGCAACTGCCTGATAGACAACATCTGGAGTAATATCCGTTTTTGCAGCTGCTGCCATTTGCAGTCCGTTTATTGCACGTCTTAAATCACCTTGAGCCAGATAGGTAAGTGATTCATAGGCTTCTTTTGAAATAGTCAACTTTTGCTTTGCTGCAACAAATTTGAGGTATTTTTCTAAATCTTCTGCTTTTATGGGTCTAAATCTGAATACTGCACAGCGAGATTGTATTGGTTCTATAATTTTAGATGAATAA
>JAPYSZ010000035.1 GCA_029941645.1 Candidatus Poseidoniia archaeon | reverse complement strand
ATGAGAATGATGTACTTACATCAAATGTATTTGTAGAAATCATTGAAATTGAAATAGCTTTGATAGATAATGAATTGATTTCTAATAACTCTATGAACCCTAACAACCCTGGCTCAAATATTGTTTCTATTCCCAATTATTTAGCCCCATTTGTAGAAGGAGATGCTTCGGATTTAGTAGGGTTAAAATCTATTTACGAAAATAAAACCAATCAAGAGATTAAAGATGCCTTTGATATTGCAAAACAAAACCCTATGATGGCTGGTGCCGTAATTAACATTCTAGGTGAATATGATGGTAATAACTCTGCTAAAGCAACTAAAATAACTTTCAAATTTGATAATAGTAATCGTGAAGGTAAAGACACCACCGATGCATTTGACAGAATGGTGAGCGTTGAACTAGAGATGAATAACGTTGTAAAAAAGATGGAATTTGAACATATTAAAGCTCATGCTTTAGGACAGGCAGTTTTAGATAATGAAATTAATGATGCCTCAGAAGAAAGTACTAGTCAACTCTTCCTGCTTGTTATTATTTTAGTCATTGGTGTGTTATTTGCTACATTCCGTTCTACAGTAGATGTAGGACTTACCATGTTTGCATTAATGATGGCGATCATTTGGTCCAACGGTTTTGCAAGTATACTACAATTTGAACCTAGTTTCTTCGCTGTAATTGTACCCATCCTTTTAGTTGGATTAGGGGTTGACTATGGAATCCATCTAGTTATGAGATATAGAGAAGAATTAGTTGAAGAATGGAACATAAACAAGGCTGGTAAATCTTCAATTCTATTTGTAGGCTCTGCTCTTCTTTTAGCTACTACTACCACTATGGTTGGATTCTTATCAAACATAACTTCTGATATAACTCCAATAAGAGAATTTGGAATCCAAGTTGCTATTGGTGTATTGTCAGCATTCTTAATTTTTGTGACATTCATCCCTGCCTGTAGAATACTTATCGATAAATATTATGAAGAAAAAGGAAGCAAACTTTTATCAGATACAAATGAAAAAATTGTTAAAGCTCGGAAAATTGGTGGAGAACAAAGCGGTATTATAGATAATTTCATGTCGTTTGGAGCAAAAGTTGCATTAGAAAATCCAACCAGAGTATTAGCCATTGTAGCAGTTATAACGCTAATCTCAGGATATGGGGCTACTAGTATCTCCACTGAATTTGATTTTAATGATTTTTTACCTGAAGAAGTTGAAATAACAAAACATTTCCATTATTTACAGGATGAATTTAGTACTTCCAATGAATTCTCATTTATTTACATCAGTGGTAACGTAGCCACTTTTGATGTATTCAGTCAAATAAATAATACACAAGAAAATTTGGCTGAAGGGGATAAATGGGTAAACACGGATCAATCAAGTATGTTCTCAGCTCTAAATGGAATGAGAGATTTAGCATCTAATGACTCTGCAACTAATCCCTTTGATTTTTACAATGAAACATTCGAAACATTATTTAATTCAAAGGATGTAAATGGTGATAAAATACCAGACACCGATAATGATGTGAAAGAACTCCTAGATTGGATTATGTTGGGTGATGGCAAAAATATCCCCAATATGGTTTCAAATTTTATTTATTACGATGAAGAAACTGAAGAGTACACTGTGACCTATATTTTGGTGAATACAAAATCTAAAAATGCGTATTTCTCTGAAGTTGTAGAAGAACTAGAAAAGGATACTAAATCCCTTGAAGTCTTAGAAACTGAAGGGAAAGTGAATTCTGTTGTAGTTACAGGTGCTCCAGCAATAATTGATGTAGTCATCAACACAATAAATGAAACAATGATTGGTTCCATAATGTATACAATCATTTTGTCTTTTATTCTATTAACTGCTATTTTTGCATATACTGACAAGCAACCCTTACTTGGCCCTCTATCAATGATTCCGGTCCTACTTGTTTTAGTCTGGATTCTTGGAACCATGGTTGCAATAGGATATACGCTAAATGTAATGACTATTCTAATTGGAGCTCTAACAGTAGGATTAGGAGTAACTTATGCAATCCATATCTCACATAGATTTATAGAAGAAATCGAACATCATAATTCCTTAGAAACTGCAGTGAATAATACGGTCAAAAATACCGGCTCAGCATTATTTGGAGCTGCAATGACAACCGTTCTAGGATTTGGAGTTTTATTCTTTGCAATCCTCCCCCCAATGAAACAATTTGGTACCATGACTGCTATTACTATATTTTACTCCTTTTTATCGTCAGTTTGGGTATTGCCTAGTATGCTAGTTCTTTGGGCTAGATATGCGGGGCTCGAAGAAATTAAATCACCAAAAGAAAAAGACGAAGAATTAGAAGAATAAAATTAATATTTAGCAATTAGTTCTTTAATCAATATTTCACAACCGTCTAAAGCAGAATCATCGATGGATCTAAGAACTATCGTAGCCCCATACTTACCGTCTCTAGAAAATGGATAACTGCCAATAGCGATATTGAGGAATTCTTGCTGTATCTCCTCTAATTTTTCTGCAAAGAAACTTTCGCCTACTAAAATATCAAAGGAACGTGAATGAACGACTTCTCCTTTTTCCAAATAATCATACATTCCTTCTAACATTCCCTGCATAATTTTAGGAATACCAGCCATAACAAACACGTTTTCAATTTTGTAGCCTGGTGCTTTGGTTGCAGGACTATAGATAAGCTCTCCACCTTCGGGTATGTGAAGCATTTTCAGTAGGGGCTCCGTTAACTCTTTTCCATCTAAAAATTCTTTCATTTTTTCCAAAGCGCCGTCATCAATTCGCGTTTCAACTCCAAATGCTTTAGCTATGCTATCAGTGGTAATATCATCATGAGTAGGGCCTATGCCTCCGGTAGTAAATACATAGTCATATTTTTTTCTTAATGTATTAACTGATTCAATAATATCTTTTTCATCATCTAAAACAACACGAACTTCAGAAAGATGAATTCCTAAATTACCTAACCATTTAGCCAAATATGCTAAATTTGTGTCTTCAGTTCTACCTGAAAGGATTTCATCACCGATTATAACTAATGACGCTCTAATCACAATTTTTCCAATGCTTTGATTCGCATTTCCATTGGAGGGTGTGTAGAAAACATATTAATCAAAAAACCTCCTCCGGTAAGCGGATTTACTATACACAATGCGGCATTGCTGGGTGAACCACAATCCAAAGGTTTTCGATGATTTTCCCATTCTAACTTTTTCAATGCATTAATTAGAGCCCAAGGTTTGCTTGTTAATTTAGCTGCAGTTGCATCTGCATGAAACTCCCGACTACGAGAAATTGCCATTTGAAGAAGAAAAGCTGCAAGTGGGGCCGTAAGAATTACCAATATCATGAGGGCAGGGTGTATATTTCGGCCGCGACCTCCAGAAAATAAACTGTTCCACCATAACATTCGTGCAGCAAAGGCGATTGCTCCTGCAACCGTTGCCGCAACGCACATAACCAAAGTATCTCTATTCTTTACATGAGCCATTTCATGTGCCATTACCCCTTCTAATTCATTGTCATCTAGAATAGACATCAAACCAGTAGTTGCCGCCACAACTGCATTTTTCGGGTTTCGCCCAGTCGCAAACGCATTTGGTGTTGAAGAACTAACTATTGCAATTCGAGGCATTGGTAACGCATTGATATCTGCTATCTTCTTTACCATATCATATAATCTACGATTATCTTGCTTTTCGATTATTCTTGCCCCATAAGCTCTAAGAACTATAGAATCACTATAAAAATAAGAAAATATATTTATTGCAATCGAAATAAATAAGAATACAATCATACCTGAAAATGGATCACCGCCAAAATAAGCTCCAACAACAAAACCAACTATTATCATCAATAAAGTCAGCATGAAATAAAGTCCAAAAAGACGTAGTATTGCCATAGTATTCGATTTTGTACCTGTAATTAAAACTTATTTAATCAACATAGTGTTGATATGTTTGTCTCTCTAATATACGTATTGCTTCTTTCTCAATTTTGGAATCATATCTAAAAATAGGATTCTTACTTTTACCTTGGAGCCTTCTTTTCAAATCTAAATTTCCTTCAGAATAAGCCCTTACTGATTCAACCATAAGTGTTGACGCTACAACCAATGTTTTGTAACAAATATCCTGATAAGTATCACCTCGGCGAATGGGTATCTCCCGTTTTCCAACCAAATCTCCTGCATCAATATCTGTAGAACAGAAATGACAACTGCTACCAATTTTAATGTTTTCATGAACACTCCAGGCCGGTGAAGCTGATCCCCTACATTCTGGTAAGAGTCCTGGATGTGAATTCAAAACTCCACCTCGACTCCCACCATATTCCAGAATTTTTCCTCGAATTATTCTGGTACCTCCAAATACAATCAAGTCAGGCTCTGCATTCTCAATATGTTCCATACAATGCTCATCATTGTGTATAGGTACTTCGACAACTGGAATATTATTTTCTTTAGCTTGAGATTCGATAGTGGGGCCAACGGTATGCGTTCCTATTCTAAATTCAAATTTTTCTCTTTCAACTTCACCACCCTCTGAAAATTCTTGAATTATAAGGGAAGGTATGAAACCTGAATTAAGAAGTTGTGATAACATTTCACGACCCCATGGATGTTCTTTAATTGCTAGAAATATAAAATTCATTTTTTTGCTACAACCTTAAATTCAATAGATATTGGCGTTGGTAGTGAACTAACCTCAACTGTTGTTCTGGTTGCTTCATAGCCTTCTAAATAGTCAGTATATATTGAATTGAATTTCTTAAAGTCTCGATTCATATTTGTCAAAAAAACCATAATATCCACAACATTTGACATGTCTAAATTTGCAGCTTCCAGAATGGCCATGACATTGCTAAAAGTTGCATGTGTTTGTGCCTCTATTCCCTCCGGGATTTTATCAGTTTTAGGATGCCGAGGGCCAACACCTGAAAGAAAAACTAAATCTCCTGCTTCTTTAGCATGAACATATGCTCCAACTGGTTTAGCTGCTTTATCTGTACTAATTCCCATTGCCTTCCTCTAATGGACCCATGCCTGGTTGATCATAGAAATCTAATACTTCACGATCTCCTTTGTAAAATTCAGGATCATCTTCATCGTATTCTAAATCCCCTGCAGTATCCTCTGCAGGAGTCATTGTTACAACTGCTGAACCTGTACCCCAAACTGGTTCATACGCTAACACATTACCCTCATACAAATTATTTTGACCCATAATGGACGCCATAATCCAAAATGGTTTGAAACTTACAACCTTAGGAACGCGGGCTTCATCATGGAATTGCCTCGATAATTGTGATACGTCTTCTAGCCTACCTTTGCCTAGATATTCTAAGAATTTTAAATTCCATTCATGATCTTTGAGTGAATGAATTTTATCTTCTTTAGGATCTATCTCAACAGTATGTAATTTATTAGATAAAGCTGAAACTACAACAACTGCAGCCTTCTTGCCACTAGCATCTATTGCATCACGTACAGATTTTCCAAGAACAATACTTTCAGCTCTATTAGCATACATATTACTTGAAACTACTATTGCAGGAATTCTATTATCTGGATTGAGTAGTTTTAATGCCACAATAGTTCCTGTATCTATTGGAAAACCATAGTAAGATACTGTACGTGCATGAAGACCCCTTGCTTCACATTTATCAACTGCCAATTGTGCAAACTCAGGATCCATCCTAAATTTATATTCAATACTGCCTAAATCATGGAATTCTTCATCCACAAATGTCCATTCTGGTTCTGGAAAAGCTTGAATTTGATGGCCCAAAATAGAAGGCCAAAAAGTGCTATAAACTACTAAAATTTCAGCATCCGTTTCTTCGATTTCTAAACGTGCCTTATCATAAGCATCCCTTACTCTTTGCCAACCCTCATTTTTTTCAGGACACATCAGAGGATGTGGAAGACCAGGGACAAGAATTCCCTTACGTACATTGTCGTCTCTCATATCTTAGCCTTTCTAGGGTCCCAACCAACTATGGCATTTCCAGTTCCAATGACCGTTCCATATGCATGAACTGTTGCTTTGTAATCTGGAAAATCTAAGGCACTCATTAACCATGTCAGGCAACCTGCCTCAGTCTCAGCTACTGTTTGTTCAGTAAAATCAGGCATTAAGTCTATCATTTCTTTAGTTTTTCCTTCCTTCATCAAATTTATCATTTTCATATCCCAAAGATATTGATTATGATTAGTTACGTGTTCCTTACTCATATCTTCAGGAACTTCGGGTTCTACTGTGAAATGTCTATGTGAAAGTGAATTGCTAGACAATAACAAAGCTTTCTTACCGGATGCTTCGACGGCTTTGCGGGTAGCTTCTCCTAATTTAATCATATTAGCTTGCATGACTTCTGAACTGAAATAAAATTTAGATCTATTTGAAGATATACAAACTATAGGTTTATTCCATTCTGGATTTACCAGATGGCAACTAGTAATTGTTCCATAATCTATTCTAAAATCAGGATTCTCCATCATTTTCACAAGTAAACCTGAATCTGCGGCATTGTCATGTATGGCTTTAGATAACTCTACATCGACTTTTAAATCATAATTATACCTAAATAAATTAGGGAAAATAGGATCGACTGATAATGACTTGAATTTCTCAACGCCTAAGAAATGAGTACCAATAAATGTTGCCCAATGTGGTGTATGAACTATAATAACGTCATAATCCCTGTCAGAAAGACTTTCACGAAGACGTTCATAACCCCAGCGAAGTTCTTCCCAACCACCTTCTGAGGTAGCCTCATTTTGAGGTGGATTCTCTGCATAAACCAAATGTGGAGGGTGCGGTGCTAAAGCGCCCATTACAATTTCTCCCTTAGACATAAATGTAGACTATTGCCCCTCAATATAATAATTTTTCATGATTCCTTTACACAAATGTTGATTGCTTCTGAAAAGAAACCTAAGCTCCAACGGCCTCCTTCTCGGCCTACTCCACTATCTTTAATCCCTCCAAATGGAACTCTTAGGTCTCTATGCAACCATGTATTGACCCAGACCATCCCTGTTTCAATCTTCTCTGCAATTTTAGTCCCTCTATCTGTATTTCCAGACCAGACGGAACCTGCTAAACCATAATCTGTGCAATTTGCCATTTCAATAGCATTCTCATCAGATTCAAAAGGATGAAGTGTGACAACCGGGCCAAAGATTTCTTCTGTAGCTGTTCGACTCAGATGACTAAGACCAGTAACTACTGTAGGTTCTAAAAAAGCACCATTATCAAAAGGTGATTCCAGTTTAGGTGCTTGGCCACCACACAATATTTCGCCTCCTTCTCTTTGTGCTAAATGAATGTAAGATTCTACTTTATCTCTATGTGCAAATGAAACTAAGGCTCCCAAATCCGAATCAGGAGAAGAAGGATCACCGACTTTCATATTTTTAACATAATCTACAAATTTAGGGACAAATTCATCCCAAATTTTATCCGATATAAAAATACGGCTACCGCAAAGACAAACTTGGCCTTGATTTAAGAATCCCGATCTTGCAATACCAGGAATAGCTTCATCAAAATTTACGTCATCAAGAACTATCGTTGCATTCTTACCGCCTAATTCTAAACTTAATTTCTTGAACATAGGAGCTGCTGTTTCAGCAACTTTTCGACCAGTCATTGTGCCTCCGGTAAAAGAAATCAAATTTATTTTTGGATGTTCAACTATTGATTGGCCAACTTCTGAACCTAAACCATGAACTATGTTCACAACACCTTTAGGCAATCCAACATCATGGATTACTTCGGCTAATAAATTCGCAGTTAATGGAGTGAGTTCGGATGGTTTAGCAACTACAGTATTGCCCATAACAATTGCAGGTGCAATCTTCCATGAAAGAAGATAAAGCGGTAAATTCCAAGGAGTTATCAATCCTGCAATACCTACTGGCTTTAGAATAACATGATTGGTAGCATCATCCATTTCAAATTTCTCTGGTGAGTATCCTCGTGCAAAATCGGCAAAGAAACGGAAATTTACGACTGAACGAGAGGCATCCACTGCCCTTGCAAGAGAAACTGGCTTACCTGTATCTAAAGATTCTAAAGAAGCTATTTGTTCGGAACGAGATTCTAAGGAATCTGCAATTTTATCGAGCCACTGAGTCCGTTCTTCCAAACTTAATTCGGACCACGCCCCCCTAGCTTTATCTGCTGCATCTACAGCCATCTGAACTTCATTTGAATTAGATTTAGGAATAGATGCAATTATTTCTCCAGTAGCTGGATTAATATCTTCTATATTTTTATCTGTAGATTGGAATTTACCATTGATATAATTTTGAATGATTATCATTCTGTACTCTTATAATCTTCAGGATTAAAATACCAACGATCACTGTCTGGATCCCATTCGTCCCATGTGGGGATATCCTTTAATTTTTCAAGATATTTTTTGGGAACTACGCCTGGAACCAGAAATGCCTTTTGTCGTCTTAAAGGATATGGATTTCTTAGTTCCATACCTAATACTCCTAAAATTCCTCTTGCGATATACCAAGTAGCTTGTGGATTCCACCCATGTGCTATCTTTACTACTACTCCTAAACCATCCGGATAATCCTCATGAATTATTGATAATCCAAGTAAACCATCGGCACCCTCTTTGGCAATCACATTTCCATTACAAGTTTTGATAACTGTAGTATCAAGCCTATTGAAACCACCAACTAAATCAGGATTTCGAATCATTGATTCCCAAATCCAATTTTCATCTTTTTCCTTAGCTAATCCTGCATAACACGCTGCTAACTCATTAACTGTGTTAGAAAGTGTTGGAAAACCATCTCCATCTCGGGCAATTCTTTGAGGATTCCAATCATTTCCTAAATAATGCCTTATCTGTTCTAAAAATGCAAAAAAGAAAGGATGACTTGGTAAGGTATAACCGGCACGATTCCATCCTTTACGACGGCAACCTAGTAAAATTGCCGCATGTTGTCCAGAAGAATTAGAATACCAACGTCTTGCTCTACGAACTTGCCTACCAAATTGTACCAATGGCAGATCAAGCGGTGTTTGCATTAAACCCCAATCTGATTTTGGAAGTAGGGATTGGGCTGCTTTAACATGCTCTGAAGTTCCATTGTGACTCGCAACTGATATCGCTTTTTGATTCCAATTCAAATCTTCCAAATCTTCTGCAAAAACCTTCAACATTAAGGGTTTCATCATAGAACGGCCGTAGCAAAGTACATTTCCACCAAAACTATGGATTGTTTTTCCTCCACTATACCACGCCACTGCCCCATGAATTGTTGTTTCACTTACTCCATTTCTGCGATAATCAACTAATGGTTCCCATTCTACATCTCGACCTATCGGAATATCCCCCTCAGTATCACCTAACGGACTACTAGGATACAATTGACTAACGTCTGTTGGATGGCTCATTTGGTTAGCTCCTCTACACGGGGAACAACCTTATTCATGAAAGCTTCCATATTACGAATTACACGAGGACT
>JAPYSZ010000034.1 GCA_029941645.1 Candidatus Poseidoniia archaeon | reverse complement strand
ACTTCGATAAAGACGCCATACCAGCCCCTTACAACCACGCGAACATAATGTCTGACGAGGTCATTTACTATGATTCAAAAGAATTCATGTCTCGCAAAGGGATTGAATTCGGATCCATGACTCTGCACCCTGATGGACTTACGCACGGCCCACATCCTGGTAAATACGAAGAATCTATTGGTGCAAAATGGACTGATGAATTGGCCGTCATGGTCGATACATTTTATCCCTTAAAAGTTGCAAAGAATGCATTAGGTACTGAAGATCCGAATTATAGCAAATCATGGTTAGATGGTGAAGGTTACAAGGAAACTTTAGGCGAATAGTTTGATGAAAGAAAGTCTACGAACTTTCATGAATGGGCTAATTGATTATGCCGGACTTTTTCCTCCTGCCGATTTGCCTCTTAATGAAGCGATAAATGAATATTTTAAACAATTGAAAAGTGAAAATTCCGCCATGTTAAGTCGTTTTATAATTCCTATCTCGAAATTGAATGATTTAGATGAATTTATAATGCTTTTCAGTGATGTAGGGGCTTTAAAATTGTCGGTTCTAGGTGGGGGCGGAAAAACCGACGACGAGTATTTAAGTAAAATTAACCAAAATATTGCAGATATTAATGACTATAGAGAAAAACACGGTGACAAAGTCCAAATTGACGTTATAGAGTGCAAAATGCCCTCAAATTCACCCTCCAAAAATACTATGGAGAAAGCTACGGCTTCGCTTAACAAAAATGGATTGAAGCATTATCATGAATTTGCTAAATTGCCCGTTGTTGGAATGAACTATTCTACAGATATAGATGATAGCTCATGGGATAGTGAAATATTACCAACTGTAAAATTAATATCAGAAATGGAAGGTGCAGGTGTAAAATTAAGATGTGGAGGAATAGTAAAAGAAGCATTCCCAACTGTAGAACAAGTAGCTGCTATGATACAAACTTGTGTTATTGCTGATGTTCCAATGAAATTTACAGCAGGCCTACACCACCCCATTCGTCATTTTGCCGATGAATATGACGGATTTATGCACGGATTTATCAATACATTTAGTGCCGGTATCTTTGCAACAACATTTCCAAAACCAAAAAATTCACAAGAAAAATATCGAATGTTTATTCTATTATCTCACATGATTGATGATCAAAATGCCGCGAATTTTAGTTTTAGTAATGATTCTATGTCCTGGAAAGTTGAAGACGATAGATATACAACATTTGAAATAGATGCTGAAAAAATTGAAAACGCCCGCAAAAAAGGTATGATTTCATACGGCAGTTGCTCTTTTCAAGAGCCTATAGATGACTTAACACAATTAGGATGGATGTAATGGACGAAACACACGATTCGAATCTTAAATCATGGGTAAATATTGATGAAAATTCTGATTTTCCTATCCAAAATATTCCATTTGGAATATACTCTCCAAAGGAAGGAGGAGACTTGCACGTGGCAACAGCAATCGGAAATTATGTCCTAGATTTAGCATACTTGGATGAAGCAGGTATTTTCGAAGGAACTGAAGTAGAAGGAACTGAAGTATTCCATGAACCTACTCTAAATGCCTTCATGTCAATGGGTAGAAAAGCATGGAAAGGCATTCGAAAAGTAATAAGCCAAGTTCTGAACGAGAATAATGGAACCTTAAGGGACAATAAAGAATTGAAAGATTTGGCATTAGTTCCTATGGAAGATGCTGAAATGGAATTTCCTGTAGATATTGGAGATTACACTGATTTTTATTCTTCCAAAGAGCATGCTTCAAATGTAGGAACTATATTTCGAGGACCTGAAAATGCCTTGATGCCTAATTGGTTACACTTACCTATTGCATACCATGGTCGGGCTTCGTCTGTAGTACTTGATGGTGCAGATATTGTGCGACCCAAAGGGCAAACTAAAGCCCCTGATGCAAAGAATCCCTCATTTGGCGAATCAAAAAGAATGGATTTTGAACTAGAAATGGGATTATTTATTGGAGCTGGAAACAGATTAGGTGAACCCGTCCCAGTGGATGATGCTGAAGATCATATCTTCGGTATGGCACTTGTAAATGATTGGTCGGCTAGAGATATTCAAACTTGGGAATATCAACCACTAGGGCCTTTCTTAGCCAAAAACTTTGCAACGACTCTTTCTCCATGGATAATAACTCTTGAAGCACTAGAACCATTTCGATGTAAAGGACCTAAACAGGACCCGGAACCACTTGAATATCTAAGAAATAACAAAGATAGTACTTTTGATATCAATCTGGGAATCTATCTTAAATCTGAGAAAATGGATTCTTATGAACTCATATCATCAAGCAATTACAATTATCTTTATTGGGATATGAATCAACAGATAGCTCACCATACCATAACTGGTTGCAACCTCCGTACTGGGGACCTCTTAGCTAGTGGCACTATTTCTGGACCTGAAAAAGACAATCGTGGATCGATGTTAGAATTGACATGGGGCTGGTCAGAATCAATCAAACTCTCAAATGGTGAAGAAAGAATAGCTCTTGAGAATGGTGATACCGTGATGTTGAGAGGGTGGTGCCAAGGAGACGGTTATCGAGTTGGATTTGGAGAGTGTAGAGGCAAATTATTACCCTCTGCTTGAGCACGATTTTTAGAGTAGACCTTATATAACCATCCGAGTGGCGCCCAGTCCGTCTTCTGTTAGAGGAGACAGAAAGGACACAACATCAATGGCAAGACAAACACGTCGCAGACGTGACGACAAGTCAAAAAATCGCTATCGCCCTCGCTTTTCTTCAGCGTCAGGTAGTGCTATTTCTGATGAAAATCTGGGCATTTCGCGTAAATCTAGTAAAGTAAATTGGGTAACTGTATTTGCTCTAATTGCCATCTTTATTTTTTCCCTTTACATTAGAACTGTATGGATGATTGAACCAGCAACTGAAGATGGTTTCCAACTTACTGGAGGTAGTGATCCTTACTATCACAAACGCGTTGTTGACTACGTTGCTGAAAATGGAGAGCATCTCGAAAAGGATCCTATGTTGAATTATCCCTATGGTGCAAATAACAACAGGCCTCCATTATTTGACTGGTCTATCGCAATTATAGGATTAGCACTTTCTCCTTTCTTTAGTTCTACTGAAGAATCTGTGTGGTGGGCAATGGAAGTTTTACCTGCCATTTATGGTGCACTAATTATATTTCCCGTTTATGCTATTGGAAAAGCTCAATTTGGTAAAGAAGCTGGAATAATTGGAGCATTCTTAATGGGTGTTAATTCACAGCACGTTGGACATTCATCTCTGGCTTTAGCTGATCACGATTCTTACATTATTCTGTTTGGAACAACTGCCTATTTTTTCTTCATGAAAGCTTTGACAGTTGCGAACGATAAGAAATGGGTTTCCAATTGGACTGATTGGAATGAAATAAAAACTGGAGTGAAACAATTTGTTGATTCTGAGAAATTAGCTATTGGTTACGCTGGATTAGCTGGTATGACAATCACCATGATTTCATTGAGTTGGAAAGGTTTTCCATATATTATGGCTATCGTTGCAATTTACTTAGGATTGCAGATGCTAATCAATGCATTCCGCAGAATTGATAGTTTGACAACAGCAGCTTTAGGATTAATCACTCTATCAATGCCCGTTATTTTTTCTTATCCCTATTACAATGCTTTAGGGCTTGTAGGAACCTGGTGGGAAGCTCCTGCATACATCTTACTTGGATATGTGTTGATTTCATTATTGATGGTTGCTACTCGTGATTTACCCTGGTTATTGGTCGTTGGTTCCTCTCTTGGTATTGCTACGTTTGTTTATTTGCTCCTTACTTATGTTTTTACAGATCTTGGATTCCTACTATTCAGTGGACAAGGTTACTTTGTAAGAACAAAATTGTTTGATACGATTGCGGAAGCTCAGCCTCCTAAATTTCATGATTTTGTATTTGCCTTTGGTCCTGTCTCAATATGGTTAGCTATTCTCGGTATTGTCTGGATGGCTTATCAACTGTTCAATCAAAGTGTCTGGAAGAAAGATTATTTGTTTGTCATGATTTGGGCGCTTGTATCTATCTATATGGCTCAATCTGCGGTTCGTTTTATTTTCAATGCGACACCCGTTGTTTCACTACTCAGTGGATGGATAACGTGGTTACTAATACAGAAAGCTGATTTTCCTGCTGTTTTAGTTATCTGGAAAGCATTCTGGGGAAAGAGAGGAGAAACCTTCCTTGCATTGTCTATAATTTCATTAGCTGTTGGTTTTTGGCTATTCTTTGCTGTAAGTATTGTAATCGGACTTCTCTCGACGCTAATACTTCTGTTGTTAGTTATGGTTATTGGGCATATGGATGCTCAAAGTGAAGATCAATACCGTTTCCGTGATAGGATTGGAGGATTGAGAAAAAGTTTTGATCTGAAAAGACCGATTATTGCTTTGTTTGTAGGTTTATTTATTTTTCTCCCAAATACATTCTATGGATATGATGCTGGTATTCCATACGAAGACAAGAAAGAACACGATGTAGATATCTATGATTTTCTTAGTTATGATTTTCTAAGGCCTGAAGAGTACGACTATGATGAAAGAAACAACCAAACACTTTATCCTGAAGGTGTTGCGGGGATGTATTCTACGACAAATACCAATCAACTATGGTACCTGGGTAATACTGGCTCTTCATTCCCACAAGACTATTGGATAGATGGATTAGAGTGGTTGGCTGAACAGGATACAAACTTAGAACCAGAAGAAAGGCCTGGTTTCATCGCATGGTGGGATTACGGTTTCTGGGCAATTGATATTGGAGAGCACCCTACTGTAGCCGATAATTTCCAGTTTGGATATCAGATTGCAGGTAATTTTATTGCATCTCAATCTGAACATGAAGCCATGGCTCTTCTACTGTATAGACTTTTAGAGCCTGAAGTAGATAGAGACTCGGAAAAATTCAATGATGAAATTAGAACTGAATTATTAGTTTACTTATCAGAAGAAGAAGTAAGTGAACTTGAAGACATTATCTCTAACCCTGAGGATTATATTCCAAAGAAAGATGATGGAACGGATCAAGAAGTACACAAGAAAAATGCAGCCATAAGAGCTGGCCGACCAATTTTGATGACCATCGAGAAGAAAGATATTGCTGATTTAATATGGGAAGTTGAACAAATTACAGGCCATTCTATTCGTTACTTCGGCGCAGATAATAGGTTAATGCCTCGTTCGGCAAATGATAGAAGTGTATTGTATGCTCCAGTTACATTGGCTGATTATGATATTGATGATTTCTATGAGATTCACCTTGCTCTGTCCAATGGACAGGTTTTGTCATTTGATGATGCTCTTGTGGTAATTGAGAATAATCCAGATGTTAGCCTAAAATATAATTCGGTTCAGGCTTCATCAGTATTGGTCTACAAAGAGAAATTCCTAAATTCAACATTCTTCAGATCATTCATAGGATGGTCTGCACCAGATATAGACAGACCTATAGAAGACGGAATACCTGGTGTAAGCGGTGCTTTAGCTAATGAGGAACTACCATCATTACCTGGTTGGAATTTAACTCACTTTAAATTGGTTCACTACAATTCTGGTCTAAGGATACTAAAATATTACGATGGTGCAACAGTATATGGTACTATAGCTACTCCAGATGGAGATCCTGTTGCTAACGCTAATGTTACGGTTCTTGATGAATATAAAGTTCCTCACGGAAGAGCAACTACTGATAAGGATGGAAAATACAGTGTCTTAGTTCCTGCAGGAAATCTTACCTTAGCCGTTTCTATGGGCGATCTACCATCAGATATGGAAAAAGTATTTAGAACTTCAAATAATCTTTTGGTAAGAAAAGAAAATATAATTATTTCTGAAGAACAAGCAACGAGACAGACTGCTGAAGCAATCAATATTGACCTTGAAGTGGAGCCTGCTTCCATCACTGGACGATTGTTCTGGGATAATAACAAGGATGAAACCTTTGATTCCGACGATGATTCGGTACCACTAATACCTATAACTGCAGAAAACATACGTTCTGAAGTTAGTCACACCGTAAGAACTGATGCAAACGGAAATTATGGATTTACTGATTTGGCACCAGGAGAATATAAGATTACAGCAGAAATGGGTGGACACACACTAGATTTAGCCTCATACACTGGATCTGCGTCTTTAAGGGCAAAACAGGATGTTACTGTTAAGGGTGCATTAGAACCAAGTGCAATATGGGGTAGAATTCAATCTAGTGATTATGTTGGTTCAAAGATAGTTACTATCTCTCTACAAGATGAAACTAATAATAGCGTAATTGAAGAATCTTTCTTGAATACCTATTACCACGTGTCAGAATGTACTGGTGATTCTATGGATTCATCAATCTCTTACTGTTTTAGTCATCTATTACCTGGAAACTATACTCTTCGTTTTGAATCTGAAAATATCTATACTGGTTGGAGCAATAATACGAAAAAAGTGACCATTTTAGAAGGTCAATCCCGAAGTTTCAATGCTACTTTATTGGATGGATTTAGATTAGAAGGAACTTTGACTCACAATGGCCTACCTATTACTGGTGAGCAAATATCTCTAAGAAACCTGAATGAACAATATAGTGACAATGTATTTACTACAGACACAGGATACTTCGCAACTGTTCTTCCAAAAGGTATCTATGATATTTATACAATTCATCAAACTGAACAAACTACTCTTGCATATTTGAGCAGGGTAGACAGTCAAACCTATTCGGGCCCAATAGAGGCTGAAATGGGGCCAGGACACACAGTCCAAGGTATTTTGTTTGAAGAACTTGGAGAAAGAGACGGCATATATAATCCAGAAGCAGGCGATAAAACTTATAGTGAAAAAATGATAAGATTTATTTCAGAAAGCGGTAGTGCATCTGTTTCAAGCTCATTTGATGGAGGGTATGAAATTATTCTTCCAACAGGAGACTATGATGCATATTCACATGTTATGTCGAATGAGGCGCAGCACTTGGTTGCATTACGTGATATTGGAACAATCAATGGCAATACTGAGAATGTTAACTTGTCGGCAAGTCTAGGTTTTGATGCTTGGATTCTCTTACATGAAGAACACTTAGGTGAAATGATGCCATTAGAAGGGCTAGTTGATTTCCGTACCACCGAAGGTCAAGTAGAGGTTTGGGCCACAGATCCACTCTCCAAATTTAGTTTCCTTGCTGGTGAATATCAAGTTGAATTAAATAAAATTGGATATGCTTTGGATAGTATATATTATGGACCTGAAGAAGAAAAAATAGAGACTGAGAAATTCGACTTAGGAAAAACCGAAGAATTGATAATCTTAGCCAAAAGAATTCCGACTTCTATTAGTGGAAAATTTGTTTATGAAGGAAATGCAATAGCAAATGCTGAATTATCTTTCTCGCCTATGAGAAACCCACTCTATTATCTGAATTTTACAACTGATGAAAATGGAGATTTTGTCAATGTAGAATTGCCTCCTGACCAGTATATGTATACTTTTTTACTTGAAGAAGGTGGAAGTAGATACCTTGTTCATGGTCAAATAGACATATCTATAGGAACGCCGGTTTTTGATATGGGAGATATCTCGGCTGAACTCAAATATCAAGTTTCGGGTGATGCCACTTTAGATGGTGAGAGGAAAAATGGAATGATTATTCTTAGACCTGTAAACGATTATGACAATTTTACCATAATTGAAGCAAATATGTTTGGACCTTATTCAGGATTCCAGATACCTGGTGACTACTATGTTACCTTCCAAGATGGGCTTTCAGGTAAACATTACAGTTATGGTGGCTTTTTGCAATTGAACGAACCGACTGTGCATGACGTCGAACTGAAAAATGAAGGGCATGTGAAAGGGAAAGTGACCTCTCAGGCTGATGATCAAGTGATTACGGATCGTTCAGTTAGAATTCAATTCATCTCTGATGAAAATATTGTTTTCATTACAGATACTGATACTGAAGATGGATTCTTTGGAACCGATGACAATTATGGTAAAATTGATTTACCAAACGGAGACTATGATGTCATTGTGACTGAAGATGGATATCAAGATTTTACAAGCACAATTACTATTGATGGAGCAAATCCTACGTATAACGATATTGTGTTAACTCCTAAAACCGTTAATATTACGCTAGAAATGACATATATTAATGCAACAGGAAGTAAAGTTGCCTTAGCTAATGCATTAGTCATATTTGAAGCTACAACAGGTGAGACTTTTGGCCATTATACTGATGACAATGGAGAAATTATTATAACAGATATGGTTCCAAAAACCTATACCATAGAAATGGATATTACTCTGAATGATGGAGCTGATGAATTCAAAATGAGTAAAAGAAATATCTATGTTAAAGCTGGTAATGAACAGCAAACTTTCAAAAAAGAAGCTGAATGGAAAGTAAGAGTTGCCGGTACTGTATTCTATGATCGTAATTTCGATGGAACTCCCGATTCTAATGAATTACTTGGGTATTCACAATTAGATGTTTGGAATGTACAAGGAACCCAAATTGAAACTAGTACTGTGGCTGAAGCTGATGGTTCTTACGAAATTTATCTAGACACTGGCGCCTACAAAACTTGGTTTTACACCACTGAAGGAACCAGTTATGCTATGATAGATAATCTTGAACTTGATGGATCAAGTAATTTGAGTCCTTCTCTATTGCGTGGTGTAAACTATAATGTTAGTTATCAATCTTCGGAATCATCCGAAAACATTGACTTTGGAGATGTGAATGTGTTTGGAGAAAATTTCAGCTTTGCCATAGATACTGATAACGGAGAAATGAACATGTTAGTTCCTCCGGGCGCATATCAGTTCCAAGGAAACTATGAGGATTTATCTGCTGCAAACGATTATGCTTATGTTTTAGATATATCTGTCAACATAACTGATGATATAGATGGCATTTCGCAAATAGAGGCTATTGAGAAGCAATTAATGAGAGGTATAGAGGTCTCGTTAGATATGAATCAACAAGAGATTCCTCTAGGTCAGACTACTACATTTACTTTCAACGTAACATCAAATGGTTTCTTGGATATTATTTTAGAAACGGGCATAGATGAGATTCCACAAAACTGGGCTGCAAGTTTTGAACCAAATAAATTGAGTTTGTCTGAAGGTGAAACCGCACAAACTCAACTGAAAATAACCCCTGATGACAATGTAGTTCCTGGTGTTTGGGAAGTATTCTATGTAGAAATATTCTGGAAAGACTATGAGGATAATAATGTAGATGATATCGGCCGTAACTTTGCTGTAACTGTCGACCCTATTGAACAACCTGAACCCGATTTCACGATATTGACTGGTGATTTTACTTGGGATCCTGATGCTCCATCAGACGGAACTGAAGTTACTCTTAGTGCAACTGTAACTAATTTGGTTAACCATTCAGGTTCACATTATGTTCCAGTCGTATTCTATGCTGATGATGTAGCCATAAACATGCCTACAGCCTTTTTCGATGGGAGTGGTGACGAAGTTACAGTCAGTGCAACATGGAATGCCACAAAAGGCGTTCATTCTTTGAAAGTAGAAATAGATCCTGAAAATGCTATAGAGGAATCTAATACTGATAATAATAAGGCAATAACCACTTTCTCAATAGATGAAGAAGAAGATGATGATGATAGTTCTACTATGAAAATGATTGCAGTTGCTGTTGGATTGCTTGTAGTAGGCTTTGTGTATATCAGCTACCGTTCTAGA
>JAPYSZ010000033.1 GCA_029941645.1 Candidatus Poseidoniia archaeon | reverse complement strand
ATAATTGGCAAAATCCTCAAAGTGTGACACGTGAAGAATTAAAGATGGCGATTGACGCCGTCTTGAGTGGTTATAAAATAGAATTTGAACAGATCCCCTCTATGGGTTGTAATATCAAGTGGAAATAAATATTTGAGAAAATGACTGAAAAACAAAAGAAAAAAGCTCATGTATCTTTAGAGACAACAGAACCTATGTCTTTTGGATCTGGTTTTATTAGTGGAATACTGTCCTCTATTTTGGGTATTTTTGGTCTAGGCATTGTTCTTTCCCTTAGATTTCCTAACTATTTTACAACTGAAGAATTAACTGATTTCTACTCTTCAATATCTATTCTCCGTGCGGTTATTCATGTAATTCTTATTTCTTCATTTATTTTAGGTTGTATTAGTACTATTTTACGTGCTAACAAAGCTCTTGGTTTAACAGGGATTGTTTGTACGTTAATTGCTGCACTTCTCGGAGGATCACAAGTAGAAATAGGCGGTGAAATTGGAGAAAGGTCTGCATTTGGCCTAGATTATTTTGTCTTGAGTCTAATCCTGTATTCTGCTGTCTTTATTCCTCTGGAACGATTATGGGCACTTAGGCCAGAACAAGCTGTATTTCGACGTGAATGGAATGTGGATCTTACTTATTTCTTTATGAACTCAATCCTGGTAGAAGTATTAACCTTTTTCACACTCCAACCATCCTTTATTTTGTTTGATGGAGCACGGATAATTTATCTTGTGGAAACACTAGGTTCACTTCCATTGATTATTCAGGTTCCAATATTGCTGATAGTAGCAGACTTGGCCCAATATTGGATACATAGAACTTTCCACGTAATACCTTTTCTTTGGAACTTCCATGCAATTCACCATTCAGCTGAAATGATGGACTGGCTTGCAGGATCACGCCTTCATCTAGTGGATGCTGTAGTTACAAGAGGTTTTACCTACATCCCAATCTATTGCTTAGGATTCTCTGAGACTGCAATATTTGTTTACGTATTCTTAGTAGCAATTCAAGCAACTTTCATCCATGCAAATGTACGTTGGGAATTCAAAATTATTCAGAATTGGATCGCAACACCAGCCTTTCATCATTGGCACCATGGTGCTGAACCAGAGGCAATTGATAAGAATTTTTCAGTCCATACACCTATTTGGGACAGAATATTTGGTACTTATTACATGCCAGGCCGTTGGCCAAAGGCGTATGGTCTCGTTGGAGACCATAAATTACCTAATAACTGGCTCACTCAAATGATTTATCCCTTCAAGAAGAAATAATATCAGGCTCCCTCATCCGGCTTGTTCTTACTCTTCAAACATTTTCTTGGTGGCTTTAATTGTCTCTCCAGCTGAGATTAATACATCACCTGTTGATTCGACAATATCCCCCATTTTGTCTGTAACGCCCTCAGCTTGATCTGCAGCCTTCTGTGCTAAATCTTTAGACATGTCTGAAACCTTCTGAGCAAGGAATTTAAGATCCTCTAATGCTTCATCTAAACCCAAAGTTTCAATCTTAGATTTCTTCTCATCGGACATAAGAGGGTAAAATAGTGGCCATAATTAAATCTGTGCCTAATATTTATAGAACCCTTCACCAGATTTCTTTCCTAATTTGCCTTGTTTTACCATTTCAATTAATAGTGGACACGGCCTGTATTTATCATCATTCAAATCACGATGTAATACTTCCATTATTGCTAAACAAGTATCAAGGCCAATAAAATCAGCTAATGTTAAAGGACCCATAGGGTGACTCATTCCTAATTTCATCACAGTGTCTATAGCCTCAGGTTCAGCTACACCTTCCATGACGCAAAATATTGATTCGTTGAGCATCGGTAAAAGTATTCTATTACTGACAAAACCAGGAAAATCATTCACAAGAACTGGGACTTTGCTCAAATCCTGTGCTAGTTTAAAGGTAGTTTCAAAGGTATCATCACTGGTACTTTTAGCTCTAATCACTTCCACTAATTTCATTACAGGTACAGGATTCATGAAATGCATACCCACGACTTTTGCAGGTCTTCCACTAACTTCGGCTAGAATACCTATAGGAATACTAGAAGTATTTGAAGCTAAGATGGTTTGATCATTGCAAATATCCCCTAAATTTCTGAATAAAGTCTTTTTTATATCTACATTTTCTACTATTGCTTCTATTATAATGTCTGAATCACTTAAATCTTCAATTTCTAAAGTAATACCTATATTTTCAAGTGTATTGTCCATCTCATCCTGACTTATTCTTTCCTTCTCTACACTCCTACCTAAATTTTTATTAATAGTTCCTAAACCATTTTCTACGAATTCTTGTTTAATGTCACAAAGTATGACTTGGTTACCAATAGCAGCACAGACTTGTGCAATACCAGCACCCATTTGACCCGCACCAATGACTCCTACTTTCATTGTTCACTTAATTTAATCATAATAGCATTTTGAATATGTAACCTATTCTCTGCTTGATCAAAAGCAATTGAATAGTCCGATTCCATCACCTTATCAGTCACTTCTCTATCTCTTTCAGCAGGCAAACAGTGCATGAATAGTGTGTTTTTACCCGTAGAATCCATCAACTTCTGATTTACTTGGAATTGCTCAAATACTTTTCCGCGGGATTCTGCTTCATCTTTCTGACCCATAGATGCCCAAACATCTGTATAGATTACATCAGCATCTTTAACAGCATCGAAAGGATTATGACTTATTTCTATATTTGAAATGCCTGCATTCTTAGCTTTCTCTACGGTGTCTTTGTCTGGTTTGTAATCATCTGGACAGCAACAAACAAAATGAAATGGAAAGCGCATCGCAAGGTGTAACCATGAATGTACAATATTGTTTCCATCACCCATGTAAACTATTTTTATGTTTTCAATATTTCCTAAATGTTCCCATACTGTAAAAATATCTGTCATTATTTGACAAGGATGATTATAATCAGTCAAACCATTGATTACAGGTATCGAAGAATGTTCAGCTAATTCGAGGATATGTTTGTGTTCGAAAAGACGTGCCATTATCATATCATTATATCTACTAAATACCCTTGAAATATCCTTAATAGCTTCACGTTTCCCAATACCAATATCATTAGGTCCGAGAAAAAGGGCGTGTCCACCCATCCATTCAAACCCAGTTTCAAAAGAGACTCGAGTTCTTGCAGATGGTTTAGCAAATATCATGGATAATGATTTATTCTTGAAATGAGGATAATCTTCCCTATTACGGAATTTTGCTTTCACAGATTTAGCTAACTCGAGGATTTCCCAAAGTTCTTCTTTGTTATAGTCTGATATATGAAGAAAATGCTTATTCTTCATTAATCTCTATCTATTCGCGGAGCTAACAGAAATTTTACATTACCTTGAGCACCAGTCATATCGTCAACGGCTAAATCTGCATCAATTTTCACAGGTAAATCATTACCAAGATTTATGTGTAAAATTCTGTCAGAAGGCAATGAATTAACCATTAGTGCAAAATATTCCAATGAAAAAAGAGATGTAGCATCCTCTGCCGAATCCAATTTCTCAAGCTGATCCTTTCCAAGTGAAACATCAACACTATTTTGATTATCACCTTCACAAACTAATCTAAAACTATCTTTTGTTGTAGATAATGCAATATGGTCTGAAACTGATTTTGATGCTTTAAGTCCTTGCCCAATTTCACCGACTGCTACGCTTACAGACGCAGGTAAATCCAGAGAAGGTACTTTTGGATCTGGCATTCCTGAGGTATCAAGTAACGGCATTGCTCGAGTTAAATTACCAATATTCACAACTAACCTGTTAAGTTTATCATCCATTTCGAGTTCAACCATGTCATCTTTACTTGCCACTGTTAAAACATTCTTAAATTTATCAATATCCAACCCCATTTCCATAGATTTAGCCTCGTAACTATCAAAAGCAGATTTCACCAGATTCGCTTCAATCATGGCTACATGAGAAGGATCTACAGCTTTAATTTGTAGTCCTTCTTCACTAATATTTAACTTTGCTTCGTCCACTAATGAACCTACCGTTCCAATAAATTCTTTTAGATTATCTGCTTTAATTCTGGCTTTGAACACTTAACATCCTCTTGGCTTGATTAGTGGCCGATATTTAACTTTTGTTTATGCTTTTCAGGGAGGCATTAATCTAATATACTTAGCTCCGATGAACATACGTTTTACTTCCCGGAGGGAGTTTTTGTCAGAGAAAGATTTGAAAAAAGGAACAACCACTTTGGGGCTTGTCTGCAAAGATGGAATAATAATGGCTACTGAAATGAGAGCTACAATGGGCAATTTAATTGGCCATAAAACAACACAGAAGCTCTTCAGAATCTCAGATAACATGGCGTTAACTGTTGCAGGCTTAGTCGGCGACGCGCAAATGTTAGCTAGATGGTTATCTGCAGAAGTGAAACTCTATGAATTGAAGCATGGTACAAAGATGTCATTAAGGGCCGCATCAACATTAATGGCCAACATAATGAATGGTAGAAGATACATGCCCTTTTGGGTTCAACTCCTTTTAGGAGGTAATGATTCCGAAGGATCACATATTTATTCATTAGATGCTGCAGGAGGTTCAATACCTGATCAATTCCAGACAACCGGTTCTGGTTCACCTTTTGTTTATGGTGTGCTAGAAGATCGTTTTAAGGAAAACTTATCTTTAACTGAAGGTAAGAAATTAGGTGTTAGGGCATTAACTGCTGCAATGAAGAGAGATTCAGCCTCAGGAGACGGTATCTCTATGTGTGTAATTGATTCTAATGGTTTCCAGAAGGTATCACCTGAAGAAATCGAAAAAATTGAGACTACTTTGGCAGCTTAGGGCTGACCAAGAAATGCAGGAAGGTCAAAATGGCCGTAGAAGACGTAATTAAACTAGTCAAGAAAGTCGCGACTGAAGTCATACCTGATAGCGTAGCTTTTACAGATGTTAAAGTAGAAGCCTCAAACGTCGTTTTATACACGAAAAATATAGAAATATTTTCAGATAATAATGATCTAATTCGAACTTTAGCTCAGAAGGTTAGAAAACGTATTGTGATTAAAGCAGATCCAAGCGTTAGGAAACCAATTATAGCTGCTAAACAGAAGCTAAGTGAGATTATGCCTGAAGAAGCGGAAGTTATTGATATTAAATTTGATGAAATTAATGGAGATGTGATTATTGAAGCTAAAAATCCTGGAAGGGCAATAGGAAAACACGGTGTAGTACTGAATAGCGTACGTAGAGAAATTGGTTGGAATCCTATAGTTATACGCTCAGCTCCAATGGAATCTCGAACTCTTAAAGAAATCAGGAACTATATGTTGGATGGAAAAATTGCAGATGGTCGGAAAAAATTTTTAACAAGAGTTGGAAAGAAAGTTTTCAGAGACACCATAGATGGTGAACAGTATGTCCGTGTAACTGCCTTAGGTGGATATCGAGAAGTTGGCCGTTCATGTCATTTATTAATGACTAAAGACAGTAAAGTCTTGATAGATTGTGGTTTTAATCCAGGTAATGACAAGGAACCAAGTCCTTTCTTAAGTGCTCCAGAAGTTACACCGTTAGAAGGAATAGATGCCGTTGTATTGACTCATGCCCACTTAGACCATTCAGCTTTACTCCCTATGCTTTTTTATTATGGATATGATGGACCTATCTATTGTACACCACCTACGAGAGAATTAGCTTCTCTTCTTCAGAATGATTATATAAAGATTCAGAATGCTGAAGGTAAAAAAGTTCCATACAATACCGAACATATTAGACACTCCATTAGAAATACTATTCCATTAAATTATGGAGATACAACTGATATCTCTCCCGATCTCAAATTAACATTTCATAATTCAGGACATATCCTAGGTTCAGCCGCTGCTCATTTCCATGTTGGTGATGGTTTGTACAATTTAGTTTTCTCGGGAGATATTAAATTTGAAAATACTTGGTTATTTGATAGAGCTGTCAACCATTTTCCACGTCTTGAAGCACTTATTATGGAATCAACATATGGAGGATATAATGATTTTCAGCCACCGAGAGAAGAAGGAACTAGAAATCTTACCGAAATAATCAATAGAACTGTAGAAAGAAGAGGTAAAATTCTGATTCCAGTTTTTGCAGTAGGAAGATCTCAGGAAGTCATGCTTGTCTTAGAAAAAGCCTTTTCGGAAGGGAAATTGAAGGATACACCCGTTTACCTTGATGGTATGATATGGGAAGCTACAGCATTACATTCGGCATATCCTGAATATCTGAATAATACTCTACGTAATAGGATATATCAGAATCAAGATAATCCATTTAGATCTGAAATATTCAATAAAGTAGAAAGTAATGAAATGCGGCAAGAAATATGTGGAAGAGATGAACCTGCAATTGTTCTGGCTACTTCAGGAATGGTAAATGGAGGACCTGTTATGGAATATTTGCGTCATTGGGCCCCTGAATCAAATAATACTATGGTATTTGTTGGATATCAAGCATCTGGCACTATGGGTCAGAGACTACAGCAAGGAGCAAAAGAAATACACCTTCATGACAGAGAAAATGGAGGCATGGTTCCTGTAAAAGTAAATATGAATTTGGAAACTTGTGAAGGCTTTTCAGGTCATAGTGATAAGAGACAATTAATGCGTTATTTGAGAACAATAAGACCTAGACCTAAGATAGTTTTGCTGAATCATGGAGATGCGCAAAAATGTGAGCAATTTGCTAATGATATAAGGCGTAAAGTTAGATTAGATGCTAGAGTACCTCACAATTTGGAAACTATAAGGTTCATGTAAAATGGACAACATCGAAGATAAAATTTTAGAAGCTCTAAAGGAACTAGAAAGGTGGCAGAATAGGGAAATTAAAGTTAAAAAACGCTTAGAAAGAAATGATGCCGATATTTCGGAATTAGATAGAATTAAGGAGCAGATAACACATTACGAAGGATTATTACAGGATATGAAGAAAAAAATATCATCGACTGATGTTTCTCGTACAATATTCCGTTCGAGCAATCAATAATTAATACATATATAGAATATAGATTACAAGGGTGAGGTGGCAGAGCCCGGCTATGCACGCGACTGCAGATCGCGACCACGGGAGTTCGAATCTCTCCCTCACCACCATTATTCTACATTATTTCGGGTGCTTTTAATCCAAGAATGGACAAACTCTCACTAAGTATCTTTTTAGAACAAACAACCAAATTGATTCTAAAATTCTCATTATTATTTCCTATGACTGGACAATCGCGATAGAATTGATTAAAGTCAGAAGCTAAAGTATGGATGTAATTTGGAATATAATGTATCGCTAGATTATCTACAGCCTTTTCAACCGTATTTGGCCATTTAGATAACGTTCGTAATAGCCTTATTTCCGATTCAACAAGACTATTTTCTAATTTACAATTGGGTGTATTTTTGCTATAATTCCTCAATATTGCTGAGGCCCTTGCATGTGAATACATTGCAAACGGTGCTGAATCTCCCTGCAGATTAAGAGCTTCATCAATATTGAATGTAAATCCTTTTTCAGCTTGAACTTTTAGAATATTATATCTAAGTGCACCGATACCAATTTGTTCAGCTAGGATTTCTTTATCGATATTACTTAAATCGGTCTCAGATAATTTTTCTAATGCTAATTTTACAATTTGTTCCATTACATCATCCAAATAAACAACTCTTCCAGCCCTTGTAGACATCTTACCACCTGGTAAATTGACAAAAGAATAGAACAAAGCTTGAGGTCTTTCTGAATTCAATTCCCTAAGTGCTATTCCAAGCAATTTGCTCTGTAACTTGTGGTCCTCACCTAGAATATTAAGTGCACGATCAAATCTCCTAAATTTATCTATATGGTATGCAATATCTCTTGTAGTATAAAGACTTAAACCATTTTCTCTAGTAAAAAAGAATTTTTGATTTCTTCCTGCAATGTTTTCTTTCGCCAAATCTAGGTAATAAGCCCCCTTTTCTTCTTTACAGAGATTGCTTTTTTTGAGTAATTCTATGACTTTTACAACTTCTCCACTAGATATCAAATCCGATTCATGAAAATATGTTTCTGCTTCTGTACCTAAAATTTTTAAGGACTCCTTCATTCCTTCTAACATCATTTTTGCAGCATCTTTAACCTCATTCAATACTTTTTTGTTCCCACTTTCAATTAGTTCCATTTTCTCATATATCTTAGATTTGGCATCCTCACTATTTTTAAGATCCTCAGAAGCGCTACGATAACATTCAACTAGTTCATGATCCTTCTTTCCATTCCCATTTCCCTTATAATTTGCTACTCCAAATGCTAGTGTTGCTGCTTGTCTTCCTGTGTCATTCACATAATATTCAGTACTGACATCATGCCCATAATATTCCAAAAGTCTAGCAATACTATCCCCAATAATAGGATTTCTTGCCCTTCCCATATGGAATGGTCCTGTAGGATTAGCAGAAGTGTGTTCAATGAGTATCTTTTCTTTTTTTACGTTTCCTTTCCCATAATTAGTACCCATTATTTCCAAAATAGTATCAGCACCAATCTTATTCCAATCTATAGTTACATTGCAGTAACCTTTCTCTGTCTCAGTCGATAAAACTCCCTCATTATCTATCAAAATTTTCCCGATTTCTGTAGCAATCCAACTGGGATCTTTCTTGAGTATTTTTGCTGCAGGAAAACAAATTATCGCAAAATCACCTTTTGGAGAATTTCTATCGATAGGCAATACTGGCCAATCTCTTTTTTTTGCTATAATAGTGGCTGTTTTGACAACCTCATCGATTACACCAATTACCTTCTGACTCACAAGTATGTTGTACTGAAAGGGGGTTTAAGCTTATCCAATATATCTTGGAACTGAAGAGGAAACTTCAGGTGGTGCTTGTTCTCGTACAGACTGCACTTCTTGTTCCAAACTTTCAGCCTCTTTTAACAAAGGCTCAGGATCTAGTTCAATTGCTAGTAATAATTCGTCAATAGCTTTGATGACGCTAGCTGCAGCCCTCGCATCTGGAAGGTCTTCATTCACCTCTGCTAAAAGACCAAGTACATTCATTTTTCTAATTTTCCCTTCATTCAATAATGCACCCGTTATTCCACCAACAGTTCCATATGTAAATGGTTTAACTTTTGCTTCTTCAATCCAAATTCTAGAACCCACTGTAGACGTAATTCCATAAACTTCATTTTCTTTTCCTTCTTCTTTAGGGCCTGAATTGAATCCTTCACCAGATATTACCTTTGTACATCCGTTTTTCTCAGCCCAATTCAATAATACATTGACCAAATCACGGGTTATTTCAGCAGGTGGAGTGAACTCACTAACACAAACAACCACTTGATTACAAGTTCCATCGTTACAAACCTGCTCGCCTGCATAAAGTCTCATAGGGTTATGAGGTTCACCATCTTTCACTACAGATATTGCAGGAAATCTTGGACTATCAATAATACCTATTTGTTCTAATTTTAGTGTATTAATCAGGAAATTGGCTACTATAGTACCTACCAATCCAACACTAGGAAATCCAGCAATAAGTACAGCGTCCTTCAAATTCTGTTTAACAATCTCGTGAACTTTTACAGAATCACTCATAGGAGTTCATCAAGGTCAGTATCCTCATCCAAATCGGGTAGATCCGAATCATCATCTAAGAGGTCACCCAAATCATCATCTAAATCATCGTCAGATTCATTGAAATCCTCATTTAATGAATCTCCACCCCCTCCTCCAACAACCTTGAGTCTTGTCCATAACGAATACTCATTAATGTCGCTTCTGCTAGCAAAACGTTTAGCATCACTTACAGTACGGAATTTTCCAAGAATGG
>JAPYSZ010000032.1:7549-10970 GCA_029941645.1 Candidatus Poseidoniia archaeon | reverse complement strand
GAGCACCATTCATGATGCCTCCAGAATTTAGAATAATAGGTACGATGAATACACAGGATAAAAATACGTTATTCAATGTAGGACATGCGTTAATGAGGCGTTTTGCTTTTGTTGAAATAGGTCTTCCAAATAGAGAGGATGAGTATAAACGTATGCCAATTTTTGTCTTTAACAAGCTTAATAAGTTGGGTATTGCCCCTGAAAGACCTGATGAGGAAGAGGACTGGTATGCTAAGGAAATGTTTGACTTTTATGATGATGATGGTACTATTTTCAAGGCATTTAATAAAATGATGAATTTCTTAGAAGAAGAAGAATTACCACAGTCGAGGGATGATGAGGTTGCACGTGGCGTTAGAACTTATAGAAAAGTCGGACCTGCCGTTATCATAGATTCTATGTTAACCATCTTTAATTCCAGAGGTCAGTATGAATTAGATAGAGCATTAGAAGATGTCATTAAATCTAATATCATGCCGGCATTAGAAGGGCTTGAAAGGAATGAATTGAAATGTTTGATGCTTAAAGCCCAGGAAGTTTTAGGACAAAATCATGGTATCAGTAATACTTTAGAAAAGATGGTCGATTCACCAGGTTTAAGCGTATTCGGTTGATATGAGTTTACCAGATGCAACAATAGAACTCAAGTTACCAGAGGGACATTCTGAGAATTTAACAGAAGGTGAGTCTGTAATGCTTAATGTTAATGCTTTCAAAGCTTTAGATGGCGTTCACATTCGTATGGGTACTGCAAAGGTTGATTCTTTACCTTCAGTTAGATCCAACACCACACATTCTATGCAGTTTGAGGTTCCTGATTATATAGGAACTAATACAATTTCGTTGCACGATAAAGACGGTAATTCCATTTCAAATAAATTGGAAGTAGTTATTGCTCCAAAAATGTTAGATTATGAAAGTTTCAAGGAATTAAGAGATGAACATATACCTGATTTGGTAAAGAATTCAGGAGCTGACGACCCTCCTGAAGATATGTACCCTGGAGCCACTTCATCAATTGAAGAGGAAAAGATATTGTTGAATATTGAACAGCTTTTAGAATTCTCAGGAAAACTCCTTAAGGTTACAAATGACATTCGAAAAGGAGCTTATACCTACAAAGTTGAAGTAATACGTAAAACAATGAAATCTCAGATTAGAGGAGCTGTTAGGTGGCAGAAAACGGCATTAGCTCGTGCACAAAAAGGTACTGAGTATGCAACAGCCCATGTTACAGATATCCGTAAGAGAAAGTGGAGTACACCAACAAATGTTTTGCTAGTAAAATTCCACATGGAGGTTTTTATTGAAGCTATTTTTTTCAGAGATGAAATGGATCGTAGAGAAAGAGAAAAGAAAGCTTGGTCTGCGATATATGGAAAAGAATACAAGGCACTTGATAAGTCAGCTAAAGAACAGTTAGACAAACTTGATCTGGCATGTCGATTCCATAAGCAAGTATTAGGTGATGGAAAATTAGCAGAATTAATACCTACAGCTAAGAATACTAGGAAAGAAGAACGTTTTATCAATCGCGAAGCTATTATTGAGGCTAAGACTTGGAATCGTAATAGAGCTTATCGTGAATTACCTCCTTTGTGGAAGTCTTTTTTAGAAGATTATCAATCTTATTATGAAGAAACGGTTCTTGTTCAGACACAGAAAATGACAGATATTTATGCCCTCTGGATTCTTTGTGAAATGGCTTCAGGTCTTAATTTGAGCGCCCATGCAAAGTCTCTTAGAGAATTTCGTTCAAAGAACAAAGATATTGTACTGAGATATGACTCACCTGAACAAGTAAGACAAGGTTGGAGCGATTCAATAATGGGTTCACTTTTTGGAGATTCCGAAGCGTCTACTAATCCAGTACAAGGTTCAGGCAAACCTGAAATATTTATGAATTATAGAGGCGTTAATTTTTATTTTGAAGCTAAATACAATCTTACAAAACCACCGAGGCAAGAGGACGTGTACAAAGTTTTGGCGTACATGAATAATTATGATGTGTCCTGTGGTGGTATAATTTATCCAGGTCCTCAGCTGAAAATAACGGTAGATCCCCGTAATAAGCAAGTTATGGCTTGGATTCCATTTACTTGGACAGAAAAAGCATTTGAAGTTGCTCCTAATTATTTTGCATTCATAGCAGACCGAATGGCATCAACATTTTCACGTATCGGAGAAGAAAATTTGGAAGAATTTGTTTCGGAAGTTGAGAGAACTGCGTTTGAGTTTTATGAAGCTATAGCAACACCAGGTGCTGTTGCACCAGAGATGCCAGAATTCTTGTACAATGAAGAAATTGAGTTGGATTTAGATGAGCTTATAGATACTGAAGAAGATGAATTTCCTGAGTCCGATGAAGAGGTCTCTCCTGAAGAGATTTTAGAAGACATAGCTGAGGAAGCTAGTTCTGAAAAACGAGCTCAGCTTGCAGCAGATATTGAAGGAGGAGGTGTTCCTGAAGGCCAGGGTGAGGGGGATTATGCCATCTCTAAGAATATTTCTGAAGAAGGTGAGGAATCAGACATGTCTGAAGTTGAGGTGTCTGATTTACCTTCGGATATTGAAGTCGTCGATGATTTCTCTTCAGAGATTGAGGAAGTCGAAGAGTTTGGAAAACCAACCGATTCAATTCCTGAAAAGAAGATATCTGTATCTATAGAGCAACTTAGAAAAAAGATGTCTGATGAGAGCGAAAATTAGTTAAATAGCACTATTAAATAAAGAAATATGATTAAGGTAGGAATCAACGGCTATGGCACAATCGGAAAGCGGGTTGCTGAGGCTGTTACACATCAAGACGATATGGAAATAGTTGGAATAGTAAAAACTAAACCAACGTATGAAATTCGAGGTGCATTAGATGCCGGTTTTCCAGTTTTTGCTTCTACAAAGGCTAAGATTCCTTTCTTTGAAGAAAAAGGTGTTAAAGTTTCAGGGGTTACTGAAGAATTGGTTGATATTTCAGATGTGATTATCGATTGTACTCCAGGTAAACTAGGTGTCAATAATATGGCGATGTATCAAAAATATAATACTAAAGCAATATGGCAGGGTGGTGAAAAACATGCACCCATTGGGGTTAGTTTCAATGCTTTAACTAATTATTCTTCAGCAATAAATCAAGATTATGTTAGAGTTGTGTCTTGTAATACTACTGGACTTGCAAGAACTCTTTACCCTCTTCTTAATAAGTATGGAATAGATAATGTTCAAGCCGTAATGGTGAGAAGAAGTGGTGATCCTAAAGATAGTGATAGAGGGCCAATTAATTCTATAGAACCTGTACTAACTGTACCTAGTCATCATGGTCCTGATGTTCAGACAGTTATAGAGGGAATTAATATTCAAACAATGGCTGTAAAAGTTCCTACAACTATTATGCACGTCCACTGTATTATTGCTGAATTGGATA
>JAPYSZ010000032.1:4827-7449 GCA_029941645.1 Candidatus Poseidoniia archaeon | reverse complement strand
AGAGTTCTTTTGCTATTCTAATTAATTCCCCGTTTATTGCATCTATTTCAGTTTGTTTATTATTTTCTAAATCCTGCAACATACTACATTTGTTATTTGCAGTTTTATCAATTATAGAGTTTATTTCTTTCCAGGGCTTCAAAGGAAGTTTGATGCCTTTCTTCACTGCGATATATTCACTTTCTTCGCATATTTCTTTAATCTTTTCATATAATTCAGGTCTTTTTAATTCACCATTTTTTACTTCAGCGAGGGCTGCTATCGGGTTGATTGCACTATTAATTATAGTTTTTAACCAAACATATTCTCCTATATTTGTAACAATGTTACATTCGACCCCATTACTACATAAATCATTGGATATTTGTTTTATTCTTTCAGATACTGTGCCGGACAATTCACCTATGTAAGTGAATCCTTTACCCTTGTGTTCAGATATACCTGGTTTGATTTTAGATATTCCATGTCCAGTAACCAAGTACGATATTCTCTTAGGGCCTATTTTATCAATTAGTAGATGTAGAGTTTGTAAACCATTTTGGCAGCACATTATTGGTGATTCAATATTTTTTATTGTTTCAATTATATATTGTATATCATAACTTTTTACACATAAAATCACCAAATCTGTCTCTTCAATATTAGTTGTAATTTCGAGTTTGGGATTTATTATTTTATTATCTATCTCTTTGAATAGTATTCCCTTTTCCCTTATTTTTTTTGCATGTTCAGGTTTTACAACCAATTTCACTTTATTATTCTTCGAAAGTTTTGTTGCAAGCATATTTCCTAATGCTCCAGCTCCAACTACAGTAATGTTCATTAATTTCTTAAGTATATTATACTCCGATTATTAATAATTTGAATGTTGACTTCCAATGAAGGTTTTCCTAAGTTTACCTTTATGTTTGGCCATTTATCAAATACAGCTCCCGCAACTTCTCTAGCCAAATCAGTAGACGTATATTTGTGTTCACCTCTTCTATCGACTTTTATTGCGAAGTTGGGTGGTTCCTTTATCGTCTCTATTAGATTTGCTATGGTGTTGAAAATCTCATCTTTTTTATAGGTACTCAAACTCGCATTATAATATTCGAATTTCAGATTTTCACTTAGTATTTGGTCTTTAGATTCCAAGTATATAAATTTGCCAAAAATTCGGTATTTAGCACTTATTCCCTTATCGAATAAATTAAGTATGATTTTATCGCCTTTTTGCTTCAAATTATTTTTTGATATATTGTTTATTGCAAATCCTTGCATTATAATGAACCTAATACCTTGTCAATAATTTCTTCTGAATGGCCTATATAATTTTCAGGTTTAAGACATTCCTCTATTTGGCCGGTGGTTAAATATCCTTTAACAGCGTTATTATTGCGAATTGCTTCAGAAAAGGAGATGTTGTTTTTTTCAGCATCCATCGTTATTTTTCTAACTAGTTCATGGGCTTCTTGCCGGCCTAAATCAGTTTTACCAAGTGCTATAACAAATGCTTCGGCCATTGGTAGACCCCCTGCATTTACTAAGTTTTGTTTCATTCTTTCTGAATTTATAAATAAATTAGCAAAGACATTATTTGTTTTGATGATTATATATTCTAATAAGATGTAAAATTGGGGCAAAATTATTCTTTCAGCACTTGAGTTTGCTAAATCTCTTTCATGCCACTGTAAATTATTTTCATATGAGGTATAGAGCATTGATCTTACGACTCTTGCTAATCCTCCAATATTTTCTGATGCTATTGGATTCTTTTTTTGCGCCATTGTGGATGAACCAACTTGTTTTTCCCTATCGAATGCCTCTGATACTTCACCAATATCACTTCTCTGGAGATTGCGCACTTCAGTAGTAAATTTTTCGAGACTGACTGATAGGTTTGATCCCCATGCAATCATTTCTGCAATTCTATCCCTACCTAAAATTTGTGTAGTTGCTAACGGTTCGTTTAAGCCTAGCTTTTGGCAGACTTTGGCCTGTACTTCAAGAGTATGGGGGGCCATCGCCGCCCCTGAACCTACAGCGCCCAAAAATTTCCCAGTTAATATTCTAGGTTTAATTTCTTTTAATCGGTCTTTATGTCTCTTTAATTCTGCAGTAAATACTGCAATTTTTAGCCCAAATGTAATAGGCGTTGCCCATTGACCATGTGTTCTGCCTAGCATTACAGTCTTATCATGTTTTTTAGCTAGTTTAGCTAGAGTGTTTAGTAAATCATCAATTGCTTTTTCTAGTAATACTATGGCACTTTTATGTTGCAATGCTCTGGCTGTATCAACTATATCATAACTTGTTGCACCAAAATGAATCCATTTTCCAGCGTCTCCCGTTTTTTCTTCTAAGGCCTTAACTACAGCCATAATATCATGATTGATTTCAGATTCAATTTCTTCAACCCTTTCACGTTTAACAGTCGAAATTCCATTTCTGATGATTTTAGAGGTACCTTTTGGTATTATGTTTTTAGTTTCTTGGACCTCGGCTAGTGTTGCTTCTACTTCTAATAATGCTTGTAAGTATGAATTTGCACGGAATACGGTTCTCATTCCTTCTGTGCCGTATCTGTAGTCGAGCACGCTTACTGGGTCCATGTGTTCGCAAAAAGTGCCCCATATAAAC
>JAPYSZ010000032.1:0-4727 GCA_029941645.1 Candidatus Poseidoniia archaeon | reverse complement strand
CATGGTTCTGAACCAGCTACTGATGTAAAAATAATTGTATGGAACAGTACTTCTGAATGTGATTCTGGTGATGAATGTTTTCCAATCTTTGAGACTACAGAGAGTGTTATTGGACATAATAGAACAGCCGTTATTGACATTAGTTGTGGTCCGGATCTTTGTGGAGGCACTGGAGATCGTGTAATTACTATATTTGCAGATTATGATGATGATATTTTAGAAACTGAAGAAGATAATAACAAAATTGTTTACGCATTTACTATATTTGAGCAGCCACTAGCAAATCTAAGACCACAATCTAGTGAGATAAATATCGTATTTACTCCAGCAGCCCCAGCCGAGAGTGATTCTGTTGATATTTTATTAATGTTTGAGAATAATGGTCGTGATGATTGTACAAATTTCTATATTGATTTTACGCAAACATTGGATGGTGAGACTAGCACAATCGAAACAGTTCAAGTCAGAACCATTATTGCTCAGGGCGAATCAGGTCAATACAATATCACTTGGCAGCCAGATGGTGTGGGCGAGTTTACTATTACTATTACATTGGATTCAAATGAGGTTATTGATGAGTTTGTAGAAGATGATAACACAGTTACAGCTACGATTTACGTCAGAGCTCATTCTCCAGAACTTACTTTAGATGAAACCCGTAATATTACAATCACACCAGATGATTATTGGCTTGAATCTATATTTGATAAACATTCGGTTCAATTAATAGTTCATATCCTTAATGATGATTATGTTATGAGTGCAGAAAATGTTCGTGTGAGTTTCTATGATACTCCAGAAGGGGAAGAAGAAGTATTGATTGGATATGTTATAATATCTAGTATAACAAACGCTACAAGGAGAGGGGAAGAGTTTGTATCAGGTACAGAGTCTGCTTCAATTACATGGGATGGTTCGTCTGGTACTGAAGTAGTAGGTAATCATACAATATCGGTTAGAATAGATCCTTTGGATGAAATTACTGAATGGAATGAAGGCGATAATAACTTTACTTTCCAGCTTGTTGTTTTAGATTCAAAACCGGATATCAATATTTATGATATTTTTGTTGTTGGCCAAGCAGTTAGAGGAATGCCTTCGGATATAGTTATTACTGTTTTTAATAAGGGAGCCTCAGAAATTTTGAATTGTCCTATTGAATTGAGAATCGATGGAGATGTAATAGATTCTTGGAACCTTAATCTTGGTGAAGGTGAATTCTATAATATTACTGGAGAATATGTATGGGATCAACAGCAACCTAGCGTATCAGGTCATGCAGATTCATCTAAGCAAATTGAAGAATTAGATGATTCTAACAACGCTAAATCCATTTTGGTTAATGTCGCAGCTCCAGAATATGATTTAAGTTTAGTTTCAGTTGATGCTGTTGATACAATCTTCAAAGGGGATAATGTTGAAATAATAATTCAAGTTAGAAATAATTTAGCTAAGATTCCCTCATTTAGAATGCTAGTGTATTTAGATAATTCTACGTCTCCAGAAGTTCAATCATATGATTTTGAAGGTAATGAGATATATAACGTTCCACAAACGAATCTGGCGTATGATGAAACAAGATTTGTGACCGTTTATTGGAAAACTAGTACTTTAGCCGGTTTACACAATCTTACTATAGTCGCAGAAATAACAAATAGTGATTTTGAAGATACGAATCTTACAGACAATACGATTAATCTGAGTATTCAAGTTAAACCTCGCAATTTCCAACTTTCTGTAGAAATGCCGTATATCCCCACACAAATATATCTTAATCAAACACTGGAGATTATGGTTAGCGCTTTAAATTTCGGACCTGAAATATGTTGTGAATGTCCATTAGGTGTAAATTTTGAGAATTCAACAGATGAATGTATTGGTGCTGAAATTTCACTTTTTATAGATGGTGAATTAGTTGAAATTTATCAAACTAAACCATTAGGTAGGGTTATTGGTGAAGAAATAAGAGTATTTTATTGGAAACCAACAGTACCTGGTGATTATTACATTGAGGCGATTATTGATCCAGATAATATTATTGACGAGTTTAATGAATTAGATAATAAAGCATCAGCCGAAGTTAATGTAGTTGTTGAAGAAGAAATTATTGTCGAACTTCCCGAAGAAGAAGAAGAGAGTTCTTTGATTAATGAGCCACTTGTTTGGATTCCTTTAGTAGTATTATCAGTGGCCGGTCTAGGTTTATTTGCCTATAGCCGTATTGGTGATGGTGGAGATTACTTTGATAATTATCCTGAGCAAGGCACTAATGTACCCAGTAAAGAATCAGGTTTCAGGTATGATCCCGTAACTGGAAAAACATATGATTCCCAAACCGGTGAAGTTATTGAATCTGGACGTAAAAAAGATTAGTAAACGTCTCTTAGATATCTGTGTTGATCCTTCATTAAAGTTTTATTAATGAATTTTTCAGCATCGGCTTTCTTCATTTTACCTTCTTTTTTAGCGATTTCAATTAAGGCAGAATGAACGTCTTTAGCCATATATTGCTTATCGCCACAGACATAGAAATAAGCTCCATTTTCTAGCCATTTCCATATTTCTTTTCCGTTGCTAAGTAATCTGTGTTGAACGTATATTTTTTGTTCTTGGTCCCTGGAAAATGCCGTTGTTAATTTGTCCAAATGACCATGTTCCATATAATCGGCCCATTCATTATTGTAAAAAAATGTTGATTCTTGATTTACTTCTCCAAAGAAGAGCCAGTTCTTACCTGATGCGCCTGTTTCTTTTCTGTGTTCTATAAATGCTCTAAATGGTGCAATACCAGTTCCAGGACCAATCATTATAATATCTTTAGATTTATCTTTTGGCAAAATGAATTCTTTAGTTGGTTGTATGTATACTGGTATCTTAGTTTGGTTTACCTCTATACTATTCGCTAGATGTCCTGTTGCTAATCCAAATCTATCCCTATCAAAATTATTGTATTTTACTATAGCAATAGTTAGATGTACTTCACCCGGGTGTGTTTTAGGTGACGAGCTTATGGAGTATAATCTAGGTGTTATAGGTGATAATGTGTTTATAAATTCTTGTGGGTTAAAGTGAACGGGGCATTCATTCAAAATATCTATACAATCTCTTGTGAAGAGATGTTTATCTGTTTTATCTCTATCTTCCAGTACAGAGATAAGTTCATCTTTTTCTTTGCCTTTATGCATTTTATTAACAACTGCACTTAGAAATTTTTTACCAGCTCTGTGAATTGTAAAACGATGAAGGAGAGCATTTTCTAAGGTGATTTTGCCCGTCTCTTTCGTTTCAATAATAGTTCTCTTTTTAGCCCCTATTTTTCTTATTGTCTCCTTTACTAAATTGTTATTATTAGTGGGGTAGAATCCCAATGAATCTCCTGGTTTATACCTAATACCACTACCCTTGATTGAAATAACGTAGTGATTAGTTTCCTTGTGAGAACCCTCAGAAATACAGTATGCGTCAACAACTGTTCCCATAAATGGGTTCTTTCGGTCGTATGCTATTTTATCAACTCACTAACTTTTTCTTGGTGGGTGAGGAGTTCGGCTCTGTTTAGATTTCACCATATGCTTGCGACGGCTTGGTCTAACTTTCTCAGCACCTTTACCTTTATTTCTCAATCCTCTTGACTTTTTACCCGCAGAGGTAAGTCCTCTATGGGCTCGTCCTTTATGTGCTCTATTACAAATCCAATTGATTTTAGAATCAGCCATTATAACGGGGTGGTGTGGATCTACCATTATTACTTCATACCATTTGTACCGTCCATCTTCTGCTGCCCAATATGAATTTAATATTTCTAGATTAGGATATTTTTTTGAGGTTCTTTCCTCAGCAATCATCTGTAAATTTTTACCCATTGTTATTTTAGAAATACCTGTACGTTTTGCTCTCCTTCCAGAAGTAATTGCATGCTTTCGCATACCTCCTCTTCTAATTCTGGTTCTAGCCATAATATAACCTTGTTTTGCACGATATCCCAAAGCTCTTGCTCGATCAATTCTTGTTGGTCTTTCTATTTTAGTTGTAGCATCTTCTCTTCGATATTGTACTAATCTAGATTTTTGCAATAGTTTTAGTTCACCAGATGGAGTCTTCCATTGGTCTCTGACGTAGTTGTATAATGATTTACTCATCGCGATTCCTCACTTCTAGGGTTCAGCTTTCGCCACATTCCCGTTATTATCTCGACAGAAGCTACCTTATAAAGGTTAATACAATACTTTTGCTATGAGTGACGGCCCTGAGAAAGTAATATTTGATGAGCCAGATGTCAAGAGAGGTTTCTTGGGTAGAAAATATTTTTCTCCACCAATTAAATCACCACATTTTTCTAATTTACAATACAAAGAACAATATGATGTAGTTAGATCACATGTGATAGTTAACCCCTATTCTGGCAAAAAAAAAGGCATTGCCGTTGGAAATTTCGTCAAAGATGAATTGGTTAGTTCCAAAATAGAGGTGGAATTACATGTTACTGAGAATCCTAAGCATGCCATAACCATCGTTAAAAATTTAGATTTACAAGAGGGCGATACTGTAGTTACTGTTGGTGGAGACGGGACTTTCTGCGAGGTAATTTCGGGTTTCATGGCTCGTAATGATGATTCATCTAGCAAAATTCCTCTGGGACTTGTTCCAGCCGGAACAGGAAATAGTCAAGCTAATGATATGGAAATTGAGGACTATATGGATGCTGTTGAGAGAATTACGAAGGGAAG
>JAPYSZ010000031.1:5618-11015 GCA_029941645.1 Candidatus Poseidoniia archaeon | reverse complement strand
GTTGAAGTTGGTTCCGGTCGTGGAGGTGGAGCTTCCTGGATTGCCAAAACATATGAACCAAAAAAATTAATTGGTTTTGATTTTTCTAAAGATGCGGTCGGACTAGCGAATGAATGGTATTCTGCACAAACAAATCTATCTTTCAAAGAAGGCAACGCTGAATCACTTCCCTTAGAAGATAATTCTCAGGATATAATTTACAATGTGGAATCGTCACATTGCTATGGAAATGTAGGGGCTTTTGTGAATGAGGTGTATCGTGCGCTCAGGACTGGAGGCAATTTCTGCTGGACAGATTTCCGGGATAAAACGACCATGGAAAAATTGCATGAAATATTTCTGGATGCGAGGTTCCAAATTGTGTCAAAGAGGGAAATTACCTCAGAGGTTCTTGTGGCTCTGGATGAGATAAATGAAACTAAAGTTCAAGGAATAAAGAAAAGTGTTCCAATATCAATGAGAAAAAGTTTCGAGACGTTTGCTGGAGTTCAAGGAACGCCTGTTTATGAGGCATTTAAGGCCGGCAATTTGCATTATCACAGATATCTGATGGTTAAGCCTGAATAATCTAACTACTTCTTATACTGTAAACTAATCGTTGAGATATGAATGGTCGTACTTGCCTAATCACTGGGGCTACTGATGGAATAGGTAAGGAAACTGCTATTGGAATGGCCAAGAACGGCTATAATTTGATTCTGATCGGAAGAAACGAAGAAAAAGGAAAGAAAGTCTCGGATGAGATAAGAAAAATAGCAGATAGTATCGATATTGATTTTTTCAAAGCTGACTTGATATTGATGAAGGAAGTTTCAAGAGTTGCTGATGAGGTTTGTCAGAAATATGACCAAATAGATGTTCTGATTAACAATGTTGGAGCCTATTTTGCCTTCAGAGATGTTACGGAAGAAGGATTCGAACGAACCTTTGCTTTGAATCATCTAGGTTATTTTTTAATGACAAAAAAATTGTTACCGCTTGTTGAAAAAAGTGATTACAAAAGAATAGTCAATGTTTCGTCAAGTGCACATTATGGAATCAGCTTTGAATTCGATAACCTCAATGGCGAGAAAAAATATCGGGGTTTTAAGACCTACCAGAAATCTAAACTGGCAAATGTCATGTTCACTTACGAATTAGCCAAAAAAGTAAAGGATCGGGGAATTACAGCAAATTGTTTGCATCCTGGATTTGTGGCTTCTAAATTTGGCAATAACAATAATCTGCTCTGGAGAGGGATACTTGGTTTTGCAAAAGCTCTGATGGCAATAAATGTAAAAAAAGGGGCCAAAACCAGCATTCATTTGGCTTGTTCTGACGATGTAAAGGATATTACTGGAAGATTCTTTTCAAATTGTGAAGTGAAAAAGGGATCTGGTAAAGCTAAAAACGAAGAGCATAACGAAAAGTTATGGGAAATCTCAGAAGATGCGGTTTCTCCTTTCCTTTAGAATAGCAAAGTTTTAAAGACTACGATAAGGAAATATGAATATGGATGCTAAGACTTTATTCGTTGTAGTTTTGGTCGCCGGAATTGTTGGCGGGTTCTCAATTAATAACTATATGAACGATGACTCTCTTGAGAATGTAGGCAGTGAAGCACCTGATTTCACTTTGACAGATACTGAGGGAAACGAATTCAACCTTTCAGATTATGAAGGTGAAAAAGTCGTTGTTTTGGAATTCATGAGCATGAGTTGTGGTACGTGTAAAAATTTTGAAGAAAACGCTTTGAAGAGTTATTGCAACGAAAGTATGCCTGACGATGTTGAAGTTATTTCGATAACGCAAACCAAGAATGTGGATGAGAACGATCTTGCTGAAAGAACCGATGAAATGGGTTGGGAATTCATTAAAGGCAAGAATGATATTACTGATGCTTTCGGGGCTGAGCGAAGCCCAACTGTTGTAATAATCGATAAGGATGGGATAATCACTTTCTCTAAAAGTGGATCCATGTCTCAATCTGAATTAGAAGAAAGAATTAACGCAGCACTTGAATAATCACTAAAACTGCATTATCAACATTAGTGAAGCATATCCTGTAAACATTAAGAAAGGCGTATCCCAAGTATGTGGAGAATAAGCTTCAGTTAACGTCATGATTATAGGAATAAATAACATAGATAGAATAAATTGTATTGTTGTAAAATATTCATAGTGCATTCCTATAACAAGGAATCCAGTAATCAATACACAAGCGCTTCCTTCGAAGGTTCTTAAATATTCTTTATTGGTAAACAAGGCTTTAGTCTTGTATTCGTGCTTGCCAAATCGTACACCTACTGGTTCAGCCAAACCATCTCCTAGCACATTGATCAAAATTGGAATAAGGACTAATGATTCTAAACCCCACTGACCACACAGCCAAATCATAGGTAACATTACGCCAAAACCTGCTGCAAATTGAGTCCATAACCAAACTAAGGTATGTGGTCTATCTTCAGGCCTATCAAAACCTTCAAACATCAACTGAAAAGGAGGCAAGAAGGTTCTTATTGGCTCATAAAAGGCAAGAAGAGATGCTGTGGTTATCAATGCACTTATTGCTAAATAAATAAAATCTGTAAAAGTTTCGGCATTGAATTGTTTATCTATGAAAACAGGTAAGAAGAATATCGCAAAATGATTAATTTTACGGGTGTAATTCACTTTAATATTAAAATAACGTGCCAAAGCTCCTGTTGAAAGCATCACAACAGTAAGGGCAACACCCTTTGCAATAGTAGACTGGATTTCCGGAGTTATTTCCATGTGCATCAAATGGTGGACCGGGCGAGATTTGAACTCGCGCCCTCCTCCATGCCAAGGAGGCGATCTTCCAGACTGATCTACCGGCCCGCTGAAATGTCATTTTAGTGGGCGGTTAATAGGAGTATAGCTCTATTCTTTTCCGCCTTTGTTCTTTTTTGAGCCTAAAAATAATTTGAAAAGACCATACAAAGCTGCCATGAATACCAACTCCTTACTATCTTTCTTTATGTCAGATTCAATGTCTTTATCCATTTTACGCATAATAAAGCGTACTATGAATATTACTAACAAACAAAGAAAAACGCGCCAAATAACCCAAATAATACTACCAACCAAATCTATTGAATCAAAGAAATCTTGTATTGCGTCGATCATTGTTTCAAAGTTAGTTTAGATGGTGCCCTTAAGATATTTTTGTCTCTTGCTTTCAGGGAATTTTTCTATGGAATATCTAAGCATAGTTCTGGGCATCGTTTTGTAATATTTTTTTAGAAAGGTCTCTTCTTTTTTTATGTCTCTTTTACCGGCTTCTCTAAGCATCCATCCAACTGCTTTATGGATAAGATCATGTTCGTCGTGAAGTAAAATCTCTGCTATCTTGAATGTGTCCTCTAAGTCATTTTTTCTAATGAAGCTAAAAGTAGAAACCATAGCAATTCTTTTTGTCCAAAGATCTTCTGATTTAGCCCATTTGTAAAGAATTGTACGATCTTTATCAATCAAATGTTTGCCGGTTACATGTGGACATGTTACATCTACTAAGTCCCAATTATTAATGTATTTGAAGCTAGAAACATAGATTTTATAGAGTTGATTTCGGTTTTTCTTATCTTTGGTTTTAGCATATTTATTTACTAGAATTATTAATCCCAAAAATCTTTCTTCGTGATATTTTGATTGTATAAGGGTTTTCATATCGGCAATAGAAATATCAATATGTTTCTTAGCAATTAATCTGATTTTAGGGGCCCTTACTCCGAGAAAAATATCACCAAAACCATATTGCCCTTTATCGGTTTTGAAAAATCTTAGACTGTGTTTGGCTATCTCTTTATTTGCTAATTTCCGTATTTCTTCACTCGCTTTCATTTACTCCAATTACTTGCAACGCCTAAACACAACGCTACTACAGGACCTACACCTATTGCAAACATAATTGTTCCCCACCCGAATGTTCCTCCTAATGCCATTCCCAAAATTAAAACCGTGATTTCTATGCTTATTCTCACACGAGCAATGGGCCATCCTGTTTTTTGCTGAAGGCCTGTCATCCATCCGTCTCTTGGGCCTGGACCTAGGTTTGCTGTAAGGTAAAGTCCTGAACCGATACCTATGAGGAGAACGCCTGCAAAGGCCTGTAATAGGGCCAATCTAAAGTCAACAGGAGTCGGAAGTAATGGAACCATAATTTCGATTGCCGCTGCAATTAAAATGACATTAAGTATTGTACCAATCCCTGGTTTTTCTCTCAATGGAATCCAAAGTAGTAAAACCAAAACACTGACTAAGAAAGTCGCCTGACCAACTGACCAATCAATGTTGATGGCTATGCCTTCGGCTAAAACTGTCCAAGGCGTATTGCCTACTCCTGCAGCTATCAGAAAGGCATCACCTGTACCAAAAATCCATAACCCCATTATCAAAAACAAGGATGTGCCAAATCTCGGTTTTAGTGTGAGAGGGGTGTCCGCACTCCAAAAAGTTGTGGGGACTTGTTGTGCTGGTTGTATGTACTGTAAAATAGATTTTAGTGACAAGCTTGTCCATACTTCTTAAGACGCCAATAATTGTATGGCCAAGGTGTTAGAAAACCAACTACTAACATGAATGGAATTGCTAGTGGACTCATACCTAACTCTCCGTTTGTGAACAATAAATCTGTGATTTCCATCGCTATTTCCATCATTAACATAGATATGAAAGACATTCCAAGAGCTGTTGAAAGTGCATTTCTGAAATCCATCTGGCCTCTCATTAGAATGCCTGTCTCTAACATTACACTAGTTATTAGACCATTGATTAACGGAAGGATTGCATAGAAATACCAAATATTAGAATAAAGTTCTAAATCTGATGCGATTCCTGAAGAGGAATAATAGGCTAATGTCCCAAACTCTCCAATGGAACAGCCTATCAAACACCATTTCGTGTTATGTGCACTCTGTTTCCAAACGGAAACATCACTCCAATTGAACTCAGGTAATTTGGGTGAAGATATGGTTTGGAGCAAATCTAATGGCGCCCCAGGTTCATGAATAGAATAGCCTGCATTTGTTACTGCAACTTCTAGAACTTCTTGATTATCAACCTCTGCATTGACTGTCGCTTTGGCACCGTCAAGATCGATATTTACTGCTGAAACTCCAGCTACTGCAGATAAAGCCGTTTTGACGTTATTTGCACAGCCATTACATGTCATGCCGCCCACGCCCAGAATATATTCTTTAGAGGCCGTCTCTCCCATATAAAAAATGACGAACATGGATTGAAATAAAGGTTTGTTTGTGACTCTATATTGTTCGAAGTGAGTAAAAGAGATGGCTTGGCTAGACTTGGAAAGATTAAGACCTCTCATGGAATTCTGGATACGCCAACACTACTGCCGGTAGTTAATCCGAAAATTTTAACGTTGTCAATGGAAGA
>JAPYSZ010000031.1:0-5518 GCA_029941645.1 Candidatus Poseidoniia archaeon | reverse complement strand
TTGGATGTTTTCTGTGAACCTGAAACTCGATTTGAAGACGCTAAAAAAGAATTGGAAGAAACTCAGAAGAGAATTGAAGAATCGGATAAGAATAAAGATTCGATTTTCCTTGCCGCACCAATACAAGGAGGAAGGCACCTGGATCTGAGACTAAAAGCAGCTCAAATGGCTTCTAAAACTAATGCCGATTTATTTCCAATTGGAGGTGTGGTACCTCTAATGGAGAAACATAATTTCAAAATGTTGGCTGAAGTAATAATCGCTTCGAAAAAAGGACTTGATACCTCTAAACCAGTACATCTTTTTGGTTGCGGACATCCTATGCTTTTTGCATTAGCTACGTTTTTGGGATGTGATTTGTTTGATAGTTCAAGTTATGCTAAGTTTGCTTCAAGAGACAGTTTGATGTTTACATGGGGTACTAGAAATTTAGAAGAATTAGAGATTATACCAAGTGAATTTTCTGCAGCTCCGGGAATTAATATTAATGAGTTAAAGGCAATGGAAAAGAAAGAACGCCAAAAAATTATTGCGAAACATAACTTAATTGCCTCATTTGCTGAAATTCGTAGAGTTAAACAGGCAATTCATGATGGTTTATTGTGGGAACTAGTTGAAAGTCGTCTAAGAACTTCGCCAGCTTTAATGAAAGTCTTTGAAGTAATCAAAAAAGAAATTGATTGGATTGGTGAATTTGAACCAGCCTATCGCTATAAAACTCCACTTAAAACTGGTAAAGAATCCGATTTTCGACCAGTTTTTTCTAATCTTTCAAATTCCTTCAAATCTGGTGAAATGACGCATCCGTACTTTGGGAAAGTTCCGATCCATTTATCAGAAACTTATCCCTTCCATCCAGGGTTATTACAAGACGACATTGAAGGATGGAAAATGCAAAATTGGGATGTCGAGAGAGTCAAAACCATTTTAGATTATCAATTTGGCAAAGGAATGGGAGATGTACTGACTAACGGAGAGATTGAATTAGTGATTAGTAGGAAAACAAAACGATTGAGGAACTTGCTCCTAAATGGAGAACATGTTGCTTCGCTTTCACATAGAAGGGGGTTGTTTATTCTGCAAAAAAGAGGAGCTGAAATTATTCATGAAAATTCCAAGTCTACGAAATATCGGGTTGTTGTTGATGCTGACACAGCCGAATTTAACAAGAAAGGAAAAAGCGTATTCTGTAAATTTGTCGACGATATTGATTCTAATTTGAAAATAATGGATGAATGTATTGTAGTAACACCAAAAGATAAATTAGTAGCCTTTGGAAAGTTAATTGTTTCACCTAAAGAATTGGAACTAGGGCAACAGGGAATGGCAGTCAGAGTCAGAGGCGGAATTCCAGAGTAAGTGAAATCGTAAGTTCTTTAATCAAACGGCTATCTATTGTTCTATGCAGCGCAAAGCTATCGCGACCGGATTTGTGGTTTTCCTATTTCTGAGTACAGGATTTGCTAGCTTAGCTGCTGAAGAAGAAAATATCACCTATGGTGAAAACTGGTGGGATGTATATTCGAGAGATAAAAACCATGATGGAATCTCTGATCTTTTAGTTTGGAAACTTTATCAAGGAAATCGATTCTTTGAAGAAGGTGAAGCTCGTGTTTTTGTAAGATACGATCACCATCCAACCGATTATGATGTGGAAAAATTAGAGCAAGTTGGAATCGAAGTTACATTTCGTGCTCAATTTACCGACCTAATTGGAACTACTATGCCTCGTGACATGATTCAGGAAGTCACCAATTGGAATGGCGTGATCATGCTTGATGATATTGGAAAAGCCGAACCTGATATGCACGAAGCCGTACCGGCAATGGGTGTGGACAATGTTTGGTATGATTATGGCATATATGGTGAAGGAATTTCGATTGCTATAGTCGATACTGGAGTGGATAATGCCCACGTAGGGCTAGATGACATGGATGACAACCAATTTACTTTTGACGATTTGAAAGTCGTCGCTTACTATGATGCCGCTCAGGATGAAGTTATCTGTTCACCGTGTTTTCCGGGAGAATCTCTTGATAGTGGAACTCATGGAACGCATGTTGCTGGAATAGCTGCAGGCACGGGAGCTGGAGAAACTGCTCCTGATGGAACGCCTTACATTGGAGTTGCACCAAAGGCCAATTTAGTAAATGTTCTTTCTTGCTGTGATGGGGATATAGAAGACATAATCAGAGGTATTGAATGGACTATTGCGAACCAGAAGGAAGTTACACCTCATATCCGTGTAATGACCTCCAGTCTAGGTGAACAACAAGTTGAATTCCATATTGATAATGATGGTAGTTCTGCATGGAGTCAGGCAGTAGATGCAGCTGTAGAATCTGGCCTTGTTGTTACTCTAAGTGCTGGAAACGAATTTGGCTCACTCACAGCTGCTGGTTGTAACACTATCGATTCTCCAGGCGATTCAAGATTGCCAATAACTGTCGCTTCTCTTGACAAAGATTTGAGTTTAGCAATATACAGCTCAAGAGGATATACTTCTGATGGCAGAGTGAAGCCCGATGTTGCAACCATTGGTAGTAACATAATGGCACCTAACAAAGGAACTGGAACGGGATATACGAGCAAAAGTGGAACTAGCATGGCTACGCCACTAATGGCTGGAATTGTTGCTCTAACTTTAGAAGCAAATCCCGATATGACACCTGGAGAAGTGAAAGACACTCTAGTTGCAGGATATTCTATCGAAAGAGAAGTCTTGCAAGATGACCCAGATGCTGCTTCCAACAATTGTTCACTTGCTGAAACTAGGCCAGATAATGAATATGGATATGGACAAGCTGATCCTCTCGTATTTGTTGAAGTTGCAGGGAAAATAGACCCGGAAGTCTCCGTGAATTGGTCTCTGAGCTATGAAATGGAAGAAATCAATGGAACTATGGTTCCAATTAAACCACGATTATACAATAATGATGTGCTGAAAGGAACTGCTGTAACTCTGAATAAACCAACAACTGGCGGTGGCGTTCAAATTAGATTTGGGCCAAGTGAATGGTACGCTGCTACCGATACATCTTCACAGAGAAATTGGGCAACATGGGAACTTGCGATACCTGAGGACTTAGAGCTAGAAAATAATCAGACGATGACATTGTCTGCTAGATTAGTATTGGAAGGTGGTGAATCGATGTCTGCCGTCAATAGTTTCTCCGTTGTTTATCTAGACGATAAACGTCCTGCTAATTTGCTTATTGAGGGATTAACTGATTTAGGGGGGATGATTTTCCTACCCATTATTATTCTAGCTGCTATTGCAATGGGATATATTTTCACCCAACCTAGAAGATCTGAAAATAATTTAGAAGTTGAAGAATCTGGAAATGACGATTTTGTCTGGGATGATGATGTTGTTGCTGCTGATCAAAACAATTTGATGACTACTATGTTTGGTCCATTTACTGCTAAAGCACTTACACTATGTGCACTTTACACGGCGCAAGGTATTCCTTCAGGATTTATCTCTTACACATTAATTGCTTATCTCGCAGAACAAGGATTTAGTGCTGCGGAAATAGGAAATATGTTATTCTGGGTATACTTGCCTTGGGTTTTCAAATTCCTTTGGGGTCCTTTTGTTGATAATTATCACTATTTGCCTATGGGAAGGCGTAGGCCTTGGATTCTAAGTGCACAGGCTGGTATGGTGGCTACTGTTGTAATTATTGCTGTCGTGCCCGATATTGAAAGTAAAATTACGTTGTTGACTTCGTTATTATTCTTCCATAACTGTTTTGCATCTCTACAAGATGTTGCTGTAGATGGGCTGGCTGTAGATATTTTGAGCCCTGAAGAATTCGGAAAGATTAATGGTTTCATGTTTGGAGCAAAACGCTTTGGTACAATGATTGGTGGAGCTGGTATCGGATATTTCATCGGATCTCTCGGAGTTGCTGGTGGACTCTTTTTAACCGTGCCAATGCTCTTGTTGATTATGTGTCTTCCTGCATTTATCAGAGAAAGGCCTGGAGAAAAATTATTCCCTTGGACTGAGGGTAAAGCAGTCATAAAACCTAATGACGAAGTAGAAGTAAAAAATGAAGTGGCTTGGGAAACATCTCACAATTTTGATATGGGTGATCATAATGCTAAATCTCTAAGTGTTGATATTGGGCTTCTAATTGCCTTAGATTTATTCTTGTTATTGACAATTGCTGATTTTGCAGGTAAATTATGGTGTCATGTACTCACTTTAGGTACTGGCATAGCATACTTTGTATTATTACGAAATAATACAGTTGGACAGCAGGCTTTTGATTTATCCCCTAGAAAAAGCGATATCGTTAAGGCACTCTCTCTCAGAGCTCCTTTGGTTGGAGTGGTTCTCGCTATGTTAACTTACTTCTGGGAATTCTTAATTCCTGTTTTGAATGTGCTTTTCATTCAAGAATTAGGATGGAGTGATTCTGAATATGTAGCCGTAACTGGTGGCTGGGCCGTAACTGCTGGTATTGCAGGAACCATTGGTGGTGGAATTATTGCTGATAAATTTGGCGCCCGCCGTGTTGCGAGTTTATTTGCTATTTTGACCGGTCTGTCTATATTCACAATAGCGCTAGCTGAAGATTTATGGGAAAATAAAGCTGTTATGACTTGGTTAATTGTAATCTATCCTTTCTTTGGAGCTGCAATGGGCATTTCCTTAATTTCATTGTTTATGAATGTTACATGGCCAAAAGTAGGAGCTACTCAATTTACAATGTACATGGCGATGCTGAATTTTGGTGCATTGTTTGGTCTCAAAATGGCTGGATACTTTGAAGAAAATTTCACATATACCACTACAATTATGATTGGGGGGACCTGTCAGCTCTTAATTGCATTTGTTCTACCCTTTATTGATCCGGGCCAAACTAGAAGAGAATTAGGCAACGAATTTTAAGCGATAACCCTTAAGAAGGGCTCTTTTTGGAAGATTGCCTTGGAGACAGGGCAGGATAAGAGAAATGAGCAATAATATCTATGTTGGAAATTTGCCATGGTCATACAGAGACGACGAACTAAAAGGACTCTTTGAAGAACATGGAGACGTAACATCTGCAAAAGTAATTGTAGATCGCATGAGCGGAAGAAGCCGCGGATTTGGATTTGTCGAAATGGCAAACGGAGATGAAGCCGCATCAGCAATTGAAGCCTTAAATGGTCAAGAAGCTGAAGGTCGAGAATTAAAGGTGAACGAGGCCAAACCTCGAGATGATTGATTTAACAAGAAACACGACCATTTTATTCTGATTTCGCTGTTGATAACAGCGTGTTTGCAAATGAGCTTTTTGCTGTAGCGTACACGCTGAAATTTGACAAGGTTAGAGATCTTGCTGGAACAAGCAATTTCGTCATTTTAGCCCTTCTTACATTGTGGCTTGGAGGAGATTTATCCTTCCCCAAAATATTTGAATTCCGATTCAAAAAACTATTTGTAAAATTCCTGAAAGCATCCGAAGGATTCTTTTACTGGATTTTAGAATGTACAGTAAGAGTCAATGATTATTGAACAAAT
>JAPYSZ010000030.1:5862-11254 GCA_029941645.1 Candidatus Poseidoniia archaeon | reverse complement strand
TTAATTCAGTGCCTGTGCCATCTTCGAATACAACTGTTAATGGTTTACTACTAATTTGCCAATCTGAATTACCTATATTCTCTATAGTAACTGTTATCTCGACGCTTTCGCCAACTTCAGGATTACGTGGGTCCATTACAACTTTCTTAATTCTAAAATCGGGTAATATCTCGAATTTTACCTCTTTGTCACTCTGCTCGAACACACTTGAACGTGGATACTCATTATCTGTGTAACGACCTAATTCGTCAAACATGCGATCTGTCTCTCCTGCAAAACCATCACCATCAGATTCACATTCGAACACTTGTATATTGTAATCGTCACAAACGGGATTAACTTCAGCCCTGAAAGCAGTCCATTCTTCCTCTGTTGCCTTCCAACGGAATCTTACATCTGTTGTTTCACTTGCATCTACATCAAAGTCAACATAATCCTTATTTGTACGATCCTTAAGAATTTCATTATCTGCACTACTATCTGCTGTGATATACAACCGAGCACCCTGAACATCTGCAGCTCCAGTGTTACTTACAGTAACTGTGAACGTTACAATATCGTCAATATTTGGAGTCTGAGCACTAGTACCTGCATATTTGGTATCTACTCTCATTGTATCTATAATAAGATCAGGTTTTACTCTTAATAATTCCGAATAACGTGCATCATTATTGTTCTCATTAGGTTCAAGTATCTCTCCATTATCATTATTCTCATCATAATCTGAACGAACCTCAACATACCATTCTCCACCCTCAATCAACCAATCATCCGAAGCAATAGTCTTTTTGTTACTGGACTTGATGCTCGTTGTCTTATCATAAAGCATCTTGACGTATGTGTTCTTTCCTTCATCCAACTCAAAACCTGCTATCATTAATGAGTCAATCTCATTTTGAGTTTCTGGTGATTTCTTAGGGTAATAGAAAATCTCTACACGAACATCATCTGCATCTGCAGTACCTGTATTCTCAACATCAACTAACACAACTACTGTATCTCCATCCTGAACCAGAGAAGCATTACCTATCGAACCTTCAATCTCAAGGAAAATATTGGATTGTTGAACCATAAGTTCGGGCCTCTCCACAATTACAGTTAATGTAATGTCTTGACCTGCATTAGGGTCATCCTCTTCATCACTAATTGATATTTCAATGGTGTAATTACCTTCGTCAGCTTCATCAGCAACTTCAACAAACACCCAAAGATCATCAAGCTCACCATCTTCAATAGATAGACCTGATGTTGTTGACCATGGTGAAGATTTAGAGCTGTCCTGCCAGTAAGTAACTTCCCAATCATCATCTAATGTAGAGACTGTTTCAGGTATGAATATATCTGGATTAGACCCTGTATTATCTAACTTAATTTTGAATTTCACACTGTTTTTTGTAGATGTACCCTCATATTCAGGATAAATTTCCTGAACAAGATCAATAGCTGTAGCTTCCAAATTTCTTATTGGAGCTGCAATGTTGATTGTAACCATTGTAGTACTTTGTGTTTCTTCTTCAGCGTTTCTGACGGTGATAGACATGGTATAATTACCTTCATCGACCACATCTGCATCCACTTCGGCAATAAACCAGAGTGATTTACTCTGATCCTTCTCTAATGCTTGACCAGTAGTACTCCATTTATCGCTTGAAGAACCTGGATTACCTGAATTCTTTATAAAGAAATCAGATTCCCAACCAGAACCTAGAACGTTATCCAATTCTGCTGTAAATTTGTCATCATGTGAACCTGTATTAGTTACAGTAATCTTGAAGCGAGCTGTATTCTTTTCTTCATTATCTATTTCAGGGGATAAAGTAACCTCTTCTTCACCTCCAGTAATGGTTAATGAAACTGAGCGGATAGGTTCTCTTACATCTAACGTCGTAGAAGTCTGAACTGCTGGTTCTGCGCCACTACCTGCAGATGCCTCCGTAATAACTGTGTAATTACCAGCTTCAGAATCTATATCTGGAGTTATACAAAGGTAAAGATACTTTGATTCGCCTGCGCCAATACTTCCCGTAAAAGTACCGCTTGAACATGTAGCTGAAGTGAATATCGAAACAGTCCATTCATCAGGATACGAAGTTGCAACTGTTTCCATATTAACATTATCCTGTCTATTGCCCGTATTAACAAGTCTTAGTGTGAATTTTTCCCTGCGATCATTAGCACTATCTTCTGTCGAAGGATATGTAACTATAGTATCACTACCGACAACTGAAAGACTAGCACCATAAATTTGACCTATTTCTGTAGTTAGTGCAGTGGTTGCACTCTGAGCTAAATCACCTGAAGACTTTGCCTTAACCTGAAATTCATACTCAGCGGGCGATGCCTCAAGTGCATTTCTTTCTTGAGCTGATAAATTAGATAAATCATATTCAGGTAATGCACAAGTTATAGTGATAGTTGCAGTGGCATCTTTTGCTAAATCAACTGATTCAGGATTTGCTGTTACCCAATTAAGGTTATCGCCAAGTATAGATATTAAAATCGTATCCGTACCATCTCCTATATTCTTAACATCTACACTGAAAACAGCGGATGAACCTGGAATCTTCTCAATAGATGTTACATCTGCATTAATCTCTACACCTCTGGATAGTTCAACTTTAACAGTCAAAGTCAAGGAATCTTGTGATTTAGTTCCGTTTGCACAATCATCACAATTGGAAACTCCTGAAACATTGACGGAATAATCGCCTTTCTCAGTTCCTTCTGGAACTGTTATTGAAAGACCTACTAATCCTGTCTTCCCTTCCTGAACATTAAGGAAAGATGTATTGAATTCTAAAGCAGTCCATCCTGATGGAGCTTCAACTGACATTGCAACAATATCATCACCCGTTCCTAAATTTTCTACACTTATGCTAACAATAACTGGAGTTCCAATAATTGCATCTATAGTGCTGGAATCAACGGAAAGATCAATCCAATATTCTTGATTAACGATAGTTGTAACTGCAACAGTAGTGTTGACCCACTTTGGTGGATTTTCATCGGCTGCACCAAGTGAAGATGCAGTAATATTAGTCATAAATGCCTGATTTTGCTCACCAGAAGGAATAGTGATAGTCAAATTAACTGTCTTTTCACTACCTGCAGCAACATCCTCAACATACTCTGATTCAAGTTGAACTATCCAATTTACAGGATAATCATCAATCGAAAGTTTGAAAGAATCTGAACCAGTACCTTTGTTCTGTACTCTCATAGGATATATCAATTCAGAACCAGGATCACCAGACTTAGAAGAAACAATCATGTCAACCTTATACTGCTTATTTACAGAGACAGTAACTGAACTAGTATCATAAGCTGAAGAAGAATCTTCGGAACTACCATTAACGGTTATTACATTGTCACCAACTACAGCATCTTCATGAATACTCACCGTCAAATTAACAGTCATGCTTTCACCTTGCTCTAAATCTACATCTTCGACAATTGATCCCCAAGAAGACATCTCCCCTTCAAGAGATAATGCAACTGTATCATCTGAATTACCCTTATTCTTTACCATAATTGAATAACTTAATTGATCACCAGGATCTCCTGATTGAGTTGTGGTTCCTGAAACAGAAACCGATACTTCATAAATCTGATTAACGTTAAGGAAAACATCCCTATTCTTAGTTGTAGTTGCATCTTCTGATGATGCCTTAATGGTTATTTTGTATCCATTTTGGGCAGTTGTATCCTCCGGTGCTGTAATTCTCAAAGTAGTTGTTGTATTTGTTCCGGCTGCAAGAGTAAAAGACGATTCAGCTAAGGTACCCCAAGTAGAATTTGAGCCTGTTAAAGCCAATGAAATTTCATCTTCGCCATTACCCTCATTTTTAATTGTTAAATTATAAGTCACTTCAATTTCAGGATTTGCAGATTGTGTGTCACCTCCAACAATCGTAATTTTTGGATCATAGTTTTGTAATACCGTTGAACGAGATGTAAATGTTTTGAAAACTGAAGCATTTTCTTGTGACGATACCTTAACCTGTATAGTAGCCACAACATCTGCTGCTGCGTCCTGCGGTGCCTTAACAACCAGTACATCAGTCAAAGTGATATTCTCGTCAACACCAAGACTACTTACCTCATCGTTATCTAAAGAAGCTTCCCAACCTGTTGGTATTCCCTCTTCGACTACCGACAAGTCAAAAGTGTCAACTGCATTACCTTTATTTGTCACTTTGAACGAATAATATACACGCTTCCCAGATTCAATATCCTGTGCACTAGACCCTATTTTTGTAACTTCAAGGGCAGGCAATTGATTAACACGAACTGTAACCGAAATAGAATATGCTGTCTCGCCATCCTCTGAATTAGCATAGAAATTTATACTTTTCAATCCTGCAAGGGCTTCAATATCTGGTGTAACACTAAAAGTAACTGTTGCTGACTCATCTTGATCTAAACTTACAGAACCTGGAAGCGTAAAAGACCAATCTGCAGTACCAACAGAAGTTTGAGTGAATGTTAGAGTATCTTCAGTGTTTCCTTTATCATTGATAACTGTAATCGAAAAAGTCGCATCATTATTGGGATCAACATTGATTTGTGTTGTTCCAGCTGACAGTGAAGTTCCATATATTTTCTTAACTTTAGCGCTACCTGCTGCAGTTTCGTTATTACTAGATGCTCCCTCTGATTGACAATATATTGTAAATTGTTTAGTTTGGCCACCTTCTGCATTAGTTCTATTTCCTATATCAACATAAAGTGTAACTGTTCCTGTCGATTCATCACTAATACTAATCTGGCTAGGAAGAATATACATTTCCCACCCAGTAGGAATTGTTGATGACATTCCTAAATCATAAGTGTCATCTTCTGTTCCATCATTATCTATTGTTATTGTGTAAGTTAATGTGTCCTCTGGTTCACCTTCTTGCTGTGTAGGAGATATTGTAACTGCATGTTCGTAATCTACAGCCTCAGCTCCACTTGAGATCAATACACAACATAAACCGGCCATGACGAATGTCAAGGCGATTGCTAGCCAATTGGTTTGGTTTAAGCTCATAGCTATTTCCATTCTTTTCACCAGAACACAGGTTATAAAGCTTAGTGAATAATTATTAATAATAGTTGCTAATTATTGTTATATGAGTAGCTCATATTCCCTACCACCCATACTAGTCTCACAGATAGAGGCTCTCGTCGACTCAGGGCACTTCAGCAGCCGTTCTGACGTAGTAAAAGAAGCTTTAAGATTTATGATTGAAAAGAAAAATCACCTTAGACATGCATCGGCCGTAGAAATGTACAAAAAAGGTAAGGCCACATTAACAAAAGGAGCTGAAATTGCAACTGTTTCCCCAGATACTTTCAGAAGTATTTTGAATGATCAAGGAATAGTAACGCCCGATACTGTTGAATGGGA
>JAPYSZ010000030.1:0-5762 GCA_029941645.1 Candidatus Poseidoniia archaeon | reverse complement strand
AAAGAATATGATAAGATTATTATAGGTATAATGGAAGATAAAGATATTGAAAGTATAATTGGTTGCTTACCAAAAAGTTGTGAAATATTAGTATGTAATCTAGAAACTGAAAGATCTGTTGGATCTGATAAATTAGCAACGGTATGCCAAAATTTAGGCTATAATTATAGAAAATTCAATAATGTAAAACAGGCTATGGAATACTCAAAAAATCATAAAACACTGATAACTGGCTCATTCTATACTGTTTCTGAAGCCAGGGAATATTTGAAACTGGAAGGACATAGTGAACTATAAAATATCGGGGTTAATCTAAACAACTGATGAATAAGACACTTACATTGTGTTTGGTCTCTCTTTTTTTGGGTTCAACCTTTAGTGGATGTTTAGACAGTGGCTTATTTTCAAACAATGATGAAAAGATTGTCACAGCTCCAACTTGGACAAAGGGTGATTTTTGGCAGTATAGTGTCAGAACTCCTAATTTAGAAACATCAACTACCATGGTCGTATCTGTAGATGATGATGCAACTGACTACTATGTTGGTACTGGCTCACTAGAAGACGCAAAAAGGCATGCTGTTCTGAATCATAATCCTGCCTTAGGTCGTGTTAGAATGTTAGATTTTGCTGTTTATGAAAATAATGTACCCCAGAAAATATTTGACTTTCCTCTGAAAACTGACAAAAGTTGGTCATTCAGTCTTTATGGTGAAGAATTTGTAGCAATTGTCCTAACTAGTATCAAAGATGAAAATACTGATATTGATATCTCAGCAACCAGTAATAGTGGGGCAACTATCTTATATCATTATGACACAAATACCCGATGGTTCACATCTTTTCAATATATTAATGCAAATGGTGAAGATATTTTAACCATGAATTTAGCCAATTATGGTGGTGGATTTACAGGGAATGCATATTTCTGTAGAGGTGGAGATTTGTATGACAAAGAATTCAACGGCCCAGATTTAGAAGTTTACGATACAGTATATGTCAATGAAGGTCACGAACGATACGGAAATTGGAACTATATTCTTTACTTCTTAGAAGCAAATACTGGAGGCTCAGGAAGTGGAGAATTAACACTAAAGGATCATTTGGGAACAGAACTTCTCATTGAAACTTTTAGCCCTGGTGTAACTAGAAATGAAATGGGCTCTGTTGAAGGTTCCAGTGGTAATTGGACTTTTGAAATTGCCTTGTCGGGTGATTCTTATGTTAGAATGAGAATAGCTGGTGCAATACAATACACGTATGCAGTTTAATTATCTGACAAAAATACGATACTTTTGTTCGCTTTCTTTAATTTCATTTTCAATTCTTTGTGATATATATTTTTCAGGACTCCTAAAATTGGGAAGCTTTTCTTCCATTTCTTTAAAGGTGCTGTACGGTCTGTTAGCAACAATTAAGTTCATTGTTTTCTTACCAAGCCCGGGTATTAATTCAAGAGAATGATATCTACGTGAAATTGGACCTGCCTCATTAAAAAATTCGACGAATCTCACTTCATTTTCTTTTACAATCTCGTCTAATACAAAACTAAGTTCAGATTGAGCTGTATGAGTAAGTTCAACATAATTCACTCTAGCGCGAACATGATCTATCTGTGTTCTTTCCTCAGTTTCTTTACCAATATAACATCTGTCACCAATGTTTATGACTGCATCAGGTATAGGTTGCATATCAAATATTTTGAATTCTTCGATACCTAAACCATATATTATAGGTTCTCTTCGGAAACGACGTTTACTATCAGGCCTTCCCTCAGGTAATACATCAAGAACGTAAGCGTAATCTTCCATAATTCATGCACCCGTTATCTCCTTAACAGCTGCAATAATGGAATCAATTTCATCCCGACCTAAGGAAAAACGTTCTCTAGCGAATATAGAACGGACATCATCAGGATGCATTGGTAGAATATCTGCAATCTTTGCAGCATAATAGCCATCAACATGTTCTAAGTCAATGACTTTTTCCATAATAGCCTTACATACTTTAGGATTACTTTGAGCCAATAAACGGACATGATCTAAAGCCAATTTATGTTCATATTGAATTTGCTCAATTAAATTCATTCTTTGAGAACCACAAGAATCACATGTAGGACCTACAGGCGCCTCAGGTTCTTCACCTTCTTCGTAACTTTCTGAGACTACAGGCTCAGGTTCAATATCTGGAACAGGTTGAAAATGGCCGCAATCAATACAACGAAGTCTATTTTCTCTAATACTTAATTCTTTTTCAAGAAGTTCTTTGACATCCCCTAGTGGGACTGGTTCAGGTTGTGATTCTAACTCCATTTTATCTCCTTTAATTGGCCTTTCTTAAGTGTTCTGGACGAACTATCAAGTCCTTGTCCATGTTACCGACACGGGTGCGTATAACATATGCTTTGCCCTGAATTCCCGTTACTTTACCAGTCAGACCATGAAATCTATGGTGTGGTTGTCCTCTATGATAAGAAGGGTCTATTACAACACTAACTGTATCGCCATCTTCAAATGTCTGTAATGAACGTGTTATTGGTGATAGCCCACGCTCTCTAGCTGAGCGAGAAAGTTTGTGGCGTGAACCACTTCTCAATCCTTGGGATCTTTTAGTCATTTTTTTCCTCTTTGGCTTCAAGATGAAGGTTAAGGACGTCCAAAACTTCCACCTTGCAATTAGCATCAATCAGCGAAGAGAGACTAGGAACCGTACGGCCCTTATCTCCACTGACAAGCTCACGTATGTATGTGCCGTGCTGTGCTCTGATAACCAATTCGACCATATTGTCTTCAAAAGACACGACATCAACACTGTTGATTAGGCGAGGGCGTACCAAGTCAGCTCGACGATGTGACACACGTGTGGGTGTCCGCTGTTCGATAACTGTGCCCGTCAACCTTTGCGAGCCTTTCTTAAGGCTTTCGATAGAGGTTATATCTGAAACGGAAATATCTACTCGATAACTTTTGTCGCAAACTGTGTTTTTTAGTTCAGCCACTCTAGGTCTATCTACAAATCTCAAATTACTTACCTTAATTCTATCTTTATTAGCTTCATTAATTTCTTTTCCAAGTCCTTCAAGATTAAGGTCTCGAACCTTAGGCATTCTCAACTCTAATACAAATGGACGGCCATCACCTAGCATTGCAGCATCAATATCTTCTCTTCCCATACCATGAAACAAATCTTCCGTACACAAACTCTCTCGGCTAAAAGAATTCGCAATCAATGATTGAACCGAATCAGGATATAACTGTCCTGTGTTATCACATCTTCTACATCCCATTCCTTTACAACGACTACAAGGCCAGCGTGTCTGTGGTACTGTTCTATCAAATTTGTTATAATTACCTTCTATGAAAAGTGATTTTATTTCCAACTCAATCGTATCATAACTAGTATCGATAATTGCTACAGCATCGGGACTTTCTATCTTAGCTTCTATCGCAGTATTCTTCCAAACTCCTATTCCTGTTTCACGATTTAATTGTGATTTAATTGATTCACCTAGATTTTCTCCAAATACTAATTGGAAATCCGATTCCCTTGATAATAAATCCTTATCAACAATTGTGCCTATTTTGAAACTAGAAATTGAATATTCAGACATTGAGGCTGATGCTAATACCACAAAATTTGGTATCTCACTAATCAATCCATCACATATTTTACAGTCTGAATCATCTGAAATAAGGCTGTCTTCCAAACCTGCTACCTCTTGAATCTCTAACTGATTTAAGATCTCAATCCCCCTTTCACGATTATCTAATCCAAAACCTATTTTTCCAACAACACGACCTAAACAGGATAAACAAAACGGGGCAAAATCTTGTATTTCTTTCAAATTAAACATTAGATATAGATTTCCTGACTTCGAGAGCTAACTCTGGTACGTCCGTTATTATAGAGTGAACTTCCTGGTTAATAAGGATACGCAATAATTCTTTATCATTTACAGTCCAAAGTTGGATAGGTATCTGTTTTTTAGAAAATCGAAGTAGCCAGCCAGCTTCAAATATTTTGTAATATGGTGAAATAAAATCGGCTCTTGTTTCATTAAAATTACTGCAAGTAAAAGACTCATTAATAATAAGCGAAAACTGATTAAAACTATAGGATGAACCAAGAAGCATGCCTGTCTGTATTTTTTGATTGATCTCTTTGATTGCTTTTACAACTTCTAAATTGAATGACTTCATAGTAAAAGAATCATAGTCAAAGTAATCTAAAACCATAGTAATTACATCCCTTTCATATCCACTTTCTTTTAACTCTACGTCTATCTCAATTTTATCCTTAGCCAGCCAAAGAACCTGTTCGAGTGTTGGAATTTGAGAATTCATATCTATAATCTCAGAATAGTTTAGATTTGCAATAAGTATACCTCCTATTTCCAAATCATGGAAACATATAATCTGTGAATCCTTAGTTCTGCGAATATCAACCTCAATCATATCAACTCCTAAATCTATTGCATCTTCCACAGCTTGGAGACTATTGTCCTCACTATTTTTTGAAGTGCGGCCCCTGTGTGAAATGATTTTTGTACCCATGACTGATGCCAGCATACAGTATGTTTAAATATTAAATAGTGTTAGTAGATGGTAAAGTGATTACATGGATAGTGAAGCAGAACAAAGCCCAGGAATATCGGGGCAAATAGAAGATTTGATTGTTGATTTAGGCAATGAACGTTTTATGACTAGACATGAAGCATTGAATAAGTTAAGAGATATGTTGCCCTCTCATGAAAGAACTATCGCAACTGAATTAGTAAGATGGATCCAACTTTACGGAAAATCGGATGCTGGAAGTAGCGCTTCTTTCGTAAACAAGGCCGCTATGGACTTATTCCAAGGAATGACTGAAATGGGATTAGAACCATTAATCAATGAAGGTTTAGTCGAAGGTGATTTCTACGCAAGAAGGAGTGTTATGGATGCTATTGGAAGAACAGGTAGAATGTCTGTTCTGCCATATTTGATTAATGGAATGGGAGATGACGATAAATATACTAGGTGGCAAGCTGCTAAAGGATTAGGGCGATATGCTGGTTCAAATGAAGCTCGAAAAGCCTTGGTAAAAGGATTGGCAGATAATGACCCCTATGTCCGAAGAAGAGCAGGACGTTCTCTGGAAAAATTTGGCGGTATTGGACCAAGCGAAGATAAAGTCGAAGGACCTATGGAAGAAGGTGGTACAGGAGACATAGATGGTGATGGAATTCCCGATTCCGAAGATGATAAACCAAGAAAGGCTGACTACGATTTAATGACCGTAGCTCAACTGAAGAAAATTCTGAAGGAAAAAGGATTAACTGTATCGGGCAAGAAAGCAGATTTAATAACTAGATTAAAGTAATTTAAGGCGTTGTTCTTCGCATTGTACGTGGGAAGGGAATTACATGCTTAATATGATCAGAACCACATATCCAGCTTACTATTCTATCAATACCAAGACCAAAACCAGAATGAGGAACACTACCAAATTTCCTAATGTCTAAATACCACCCATAAGATTCAGGTTCTAAACCTTCCTCTCTAATTCTTTCAATAAGCTCATCAGGCGACCAAACTCTCTCACCACCCCCAATTATCTCTCCATATCCTTCTGGCGCCAATAAATCATGACAAACTAAGGATTTAGGATCATTTGGATCTGGCCTATGGTAGAATCCTTTCTCTTTCGGGAAATTGGTGATATAAATTAGAGACTTCAACTCTTGAGTGAGAGCTTTCTCTTCTTTGTAACCAAAATCATCC
>JAPYSZ010000029.1 GCA_029941645.1 Candidatus Poseidoniia archaeon | reverse complement strand
TTGAACTTGATCATCACTCTTTCCAAATAAACCAAACCATTTCTTACGAGGTTTAGAAATCTGGGCTGGAGGCAATGCTACTGGTGCAACTACAGGTTCTGGGACTGGAGGCAATAACTCTTCGACCGGGGCTGCCACTGGTGCAACTACAGGTTCAGGAACTAGCGGTGGCAATTCTTCAAAAATAGCAGGAACATCTTCTAATTCATCAAAATCATCATATTCATCTTCATATCCATCATCTAAGTAAAAATTGCGATAACCGTAAACTAAAACACCCCCCAAAACAAGAACTATAACACCATATAAAATTGAATTAGTATCTTCACTCTCTTCAGCTTGAACTGCAACCACTTGGATAGAATATTGATCCGATATTTGTGCACCTATTTCATTATACATCCAAATATTCATGTCATAGGAACCAATATCTGCTCCTGAGGGAATTGAAATTGTAATAGTTACTTCGTACTGTTTGCCAGGTAAAAGTGTCAAGAAAGATGCATAAGATATACTTCCCCCATCTCTATCACTAAAAGTAAACCAATCCTCTGCTAATTTATCACTGGGTTCTTTACCAGAAACTCCAAAATATATCCTTTTAGCTTCATTTGCGTCCGTATTTGATATGCTTAATATATGATTCAGAGCCTTGCCTTTTGATGCTTTCAACTGAAGATTAGGATTGCCTATTATTCTTCCACTTTGCTCTAAAAAAATTTCAATAGTCTCAGTTTCTTTATTAGAGTCTGCTGAAGATGTAACTTCAATTTCAACAAATGTGTTAGTGCCGAAGTAGTCCTCCCGAGGGGTCAGTGTAAGGATTATAGTATCCATCTGACCTTGTGGCAAAGAAGATAGTATACTCTTATCAAAAGCAGTACTAAATGCACTCTCAACGGAAATTGCTTTGATATTAAAATTATTTGGATCATTTCCTTGATTCATTATTGAAAAAGAAACATCGATGGGGGCTCGATCATTTATGATAAAACTATCACTACTATAATCATAAGCCACACTCTCATCCTTATTAATAAATATTGAAAAATCCCAATTAGGTTCGGGTTCTCTAGCCGTGGTAACTAATGTTACAGAAGCTGAAACATCCGAATTTGAAGATGCTGTAACTGTAACTTGAGTAGGGGATTCTTGACCATCTGATACTGTGTCTGGCGGAGTGACGCTCAATTTGATATTTTGACTGTCGCCCGGTTCTAATTCTATCTCTGTAAAGTCTAATGTTGTATCCCAGCCATCATTATTATCGTAAGTAACAATAAACTCATCCATTCCTGTCCCTGTATTTTTCACTGATAATGTAAAAACTGCAGCCTTTCCAAAATCAACAGTTTTAGAAGTGCTAGTCACAGGATCTATTTCAACATCGGGCTCCGGCTCAATATAAATCGTTGTTTGGAATGTCTTAGACCAATCAAGACCACTTAGAATATCTGTAGCATCAATTTCTATAGAATAAGTATTTTCCCCTGCTGGTAAAGTATGACCTTCATAAGACCAAAGAAATTTAACTTCAACAAAATCTGACTTTTTTGAGACTTTATCGACTGTTGCACTCCATGGTGAATCGTCAGAAGGCCCCATCCGCATAGAATAATCCTCTTCATCTAGTGATAAAACATCATCAACACCAAATGCATCATAAACTTCCACATAGATGAAGAAAGAATTTTGACCAGTGACACTTGTAGGATCATCACCCTTTATAATTTGTAAATGACTTATTGGTATTGTAATCTTAGTATCTGCTGAAGATGAACCATAATCAAAAGTAATGCTAGTATTGCCCTCAGTAATAGGGGGTGGAGGTCCACGACCACTCCAACTACTCTCTATTTGTAAGGTGATTGGAGAATCATCAAGACTATGGAGTGAAAATTCATCCGAACCAGTCAATTGGACCGATTCTCCACTATTAACATCGCCTGAAAATTCAAATAGTTCTATGCTCTCATCATTCTGAAATAAAGTATACCTGATTGTAATTGTAGCATCTCTATTAGATGAATAAACCCAAGCATTTCCAATCCATTCACCTGAAATATTGGAATCTGCTGAAAGTGATGACGTCGTCCATTTTCCAAGCTCTTGAAAAGTCCCCTGACCCGTTTCACCATCGGCAATAGTTAGTGATTCAACATTAGAACCACTTGGTTCATCTATCTTTAATTGGCCATTAGGAGGACCTGAAATATACAAATCGACAGGGGCGAAAGTTTCCCCACTAACTGCTTGCCCACTAAGTGCTAAAAACACTAAAGCGAATAACAAAAATAATGGAAGTTTTCTCATGGCTTGGAACTCCTCTGGAGCATGTAAAATATTAAAGTTTAGTCTTTGACACCATATTCCCAAATTTTATCTCCTATATAATGAAGAGCTTTTATCGCTTTACCATGCTTGGACTCAAGAATCTCTTTACCATCCAAAAGAGCTCTTCCAATACCCAAAGGTTTGTGATGATTCTCATCGCGAATCCATACAAATTGACCTTTAGATATCTCAGGACTGACATCATTTATCCCTGCGGCCATCACATTAGCTCCATTACAAATAAAAGGAATAGCTCCCATATCTACCTGAACCCATCCTGTTTCTAGAACGTGAGTAAGTAAACCTCTAACGGATAAATGTGCAACGTCTCCTAATAATAATGCAAAAATATAACCCTTCTGAATTATTACATCAAAATCCCTAGATTTAGCCGTTTCATATTTTCCCGCAGAAAGTGTAAAAGAAAAATCATGTGCTTCAGTCAATAATTTATTGAAAAGTTTGGCCTCTTTCTTATTTATTGGACGTCTCTTTTTTATTTCTAATTGAGTTGCCACGATACTTCTATAGGAGGGTCTTTTATGTAGGTCTCCTAAGGCAAATAATGAATATCACCGTGATGGGAACTGGGTATGTTGGGCTAGTTACTGGAGCCACATTAGCTAATGCTGGAAACCAAGTCACATGTTTGGATATTATTGAATCAAAAATAAATGAACTAAACCAAGGCAAATCACCAATATTTGAACCTGGTTTGGAAAAATTAATTCAATTGGGAATCAAGAACCAATCCCTGAAAGGATCTATTGATATTGAAAACTGTATTAGAGAAAGTGATGTCACCTTCATTTGCGTAGGCACACCTTCAAACCATAATGGAAGTATTGATTTAAGCTACATCAAATCTGCATCATCCTCTATTGGAAGAGCATTAAGAGCTAAAGAAAATGAACACACTATTATTGTGAAATCAACAGTTGTCCCTTTAACAACTGAAGAAACTGTATTGCCTATAATTCTGAAAAAAAGTGGATGGAAAAGAAAACGACTTGGTATTGGAATGAATCCCGAATTTTTGAGGGAGGGAAGTGCTGTAAAAGATGCCCAAAAACCCGATAGAATAGTAATAGGTGCTGCAGATGAACTTGCAAACAAAATGATGCATGTTTTGTATAAAGAACACGATTGTCCCAAATTAGATTGCAGCCCAAGAACTGCAGAATTTATCAAATATGCTTCTAACTCATTCTTGGCCACAAAAATTTCTTTTGTAAACGAAATGGCAAATATGTGTAATGCTTGGGGTATTGATTTTGAAAACGTAGCAGAAGGGATGGGTTTAGATAGCAGAATATCTCCACTATTTTTACGAGCGGGAGCTGGCTTTGGAGGCTCATGCTTTCCTAAAGACGTTAAAGCCTTAGCGGCAGCTTCTAAATCTGATAAAATTGAATCTAAAATGTTGAATGCTGCTCTTGAAGTAAATGACTTGCAACCACTTATTGTTGTTCAGATGGCTAAGGAAAGATTGGGGGTCCTTAAAGGAAAAAATATAACTGTACTAGGTTTAGCATTTAAACCAGATACGGACGATATAAGAGAATCGCGAAGCGAAGTTGTAATTAAAAAACTCTTAGAAGAAGGTGCAAATATCACAGCTCATGATCCTGAGGCTATGGCTAATTTCAAAGAAATCATAGATATTAAAATGGCTAAAACGGCAGAAGATGCTATCGATAAAGCTGACTGCATCATCCTGATGACTGAATGGAAACAATACATAAATTTAGACTACAAACTCATTAAAAACAAGATGAACGGAAACGTCATTATCGACGGAAGAAGGGCCTTTGAGCCTAAAGCAATGGAAAAGGAGGATTTTGATTACAAAGCTATTGGTTTGGGTTAAAAGAAGTTATTTTATATCCCCCCTAAATCGACAGGTGCCCGATACGGTCCGAGAACTGCTTTTCGGGAAATTATGGTTAAAAAATGAGTAAAGGCACTGCGGCACAAGGTAAACGCCAAAAACAAACTCACCTAATTTGTAGAAGGTGTGGCCGTCATGCATACCATATGCGCAAGAAGAGATGTGCTTCTTGTGGTTTCGGTGCAAGCTCAAAAACCCGCGAATATAGCTGGGCTAAAACACACTAATGCCACTTAGGGAAGCGTGTGGTGTTTTAGGTATAGCTAGTAAATCACCGATACTAAATTTATTACAAGTTGGTCTAAGAGCTCTACAGCATAGAGGGCAAGAATCGGCCGGAATTACTATTTTTGACAAAGAACATATAACACAAAAAGGAATGGGCCTCGTAAGCGAAGTTCTCGATGATTTTGGAGAAGAATTTACAAAGGGTACCATAGGAATTGGACATGTAAGATATTCAACCGCAGGAGGTTCTTCTGTTAAGAATGCACAACCAATGACTGTATCCTCTGCTACAGGTGAGTTAAGTATCGGACATAATGGGAACATTTCAAATCAAGAACTACTTAGAGAGGAAAAAGAAAATTCTGGCTGGGCATTTATGTCTGATACAGACTCGGAAATAATTGTACGTATGATTGCCAATTATCTTTCAAAGAATCACACGATAGCAAAATCAATTCAGTTAGCTATGGAAGAAATGATAGGAAGCTATTCTATTGTTTTACTGCATAATGATGAAGTTTACGCTTTCCGCGATCCACTAGGCATAAAACCGCTCTGTATTGGTCAAATAAAGGACGGTTATGTTGTAGCTTCTGAAAGTTCAGCCATTGAAATAATGGGTGGAAATGTAATACGTGATGTAGAACCTGGGGAGATTCTAAGTTTAAGCCCTGAGAAAATAATATCGCATTCAACAACTAACACTGACAACAAAGCCTTTTGCATGTTTGAATACGTTTATTTCGCAAGACCAGATGCAAAAATTGATGGAGTTCTAACCTATTCTGTTCGGCATCAAATTGGAAAAAAACTCTGGGACGAAGCTCCTCTAGATGCTGATATTGTGGTCCCTGTACCTGATTCTGGAATTGCATGTGCACTTGGTTTCTCAGAAGCCTCTAATATACCCTACAGAGAAGGTTTAATCAAAAATAGATATGTACATCGTTCTTTCATACAACCTGTAAATGAACAGAGGAAGGCAACTATTAGTGAAAAATTAAACCCTATTAAAGAAATAGTTGAAGGAAAGAAAGTTGTCTTAGTTGATGACTCAATTGTAAGAGGTAATACTTCCAAAAGAATTGTCCAAAGTGTTAGAAAAGCGGGAGCCAAAGAAGTACATATTCGTGTTGGCTGTCCACCTATAATTTCACCATGTTTTCTTGGAATAGATATGCCAAGTAGAGATGAATTTATAGCTCCAAACAGAACTACGGAAGAAATAACAAAAGAAATAGGAGCAGACTCTGTAGAATACGTAACTATTGGTGGTTTAGTTGAGTCTATTGGAAAAGATGAACATGATTTATGCCTAGGATGTATTACTGAAAAATACCCACTACCTATTGAAGGTGAAAGGCAACGAGGTCAAGCAACACTTGAAGAATTTGAAATTTAGTCCCAAATAAAGAAAGTGTCATTACCATATCTAAGAGCGCGTATTTTTCCCTCTTTCCAATCTTTAGGAGATATAGCTTCAACTGTTTTGAATGTAAATGGATCTAATAATTGATATTCAGAAAGTCTGTTACTTACAATTTGAACATCTAGAGATTCATCCAGAATTGGAGTATTTCTAAGTGAATCAACTTCTACTGTTTTTTGACTGTACGGTGCTGAAAGTAAAACAATCTTAGCTCTACGCTTATCAAGACGAGCGATTTTCCAAACTTTGTCATCCATGAAAAGATAATCACGAACACCTACACTAGGTAAACGAACTCCAAATGTATGGCGTAACAAATCCTTACCATCTTTACGACCGACTAAAGTATTAGTCTCTATTACATGTCCACCTAGTTTTATCATTAAATCCCTAGATATAGAACGCGCCTTTTCAGTAGATGATAACTGGAAATCATATCCCCCTCTGACAGGACCAGCTTCTGTCGTGAAAAAATCGGAAGGAGCTGAATCGATTTGGTTGTAAACCATTTCGACAGCCTCGTCAAGAATAGATTTACGCTTTGTTCGAACTTGTAAAATAGCCTCATAGTAACCGCCAGCCTGCCTAGAACATGTTTGACAAACCTGAAATTTAATTTGAATTTCCGTTTTTATCGTATTATTAAGAATAATTCCATGATAATCCCCCTCACAATCTATACTTGCTCTAAATTTTTGTGGATCTAATTGTTTCAAGCTCAAATTGGAATTTTGTTTCGAAGCGTCCTGATTCCAAGCTATTGATTCATTGATAAAATGAGATACAGAAGAATCTAAATCATCAAACTCAATCCAAGTCCCCGGAATCTTCAACGAAAAACAGGATTTACAGCATATCATACCCTGATTTTTAGATATCGTAGATAGCTCTACAGATTGGCGGATACAAGAGTGGCAAAGCTGAGAAACCAAGGGTGGTTCAGCGCCACATTTCAGGCATACCTTCACAAGGGTCTAAAGAAAGGGCATTTTGTGATTTATGCTTTCGAAAGCTTTTTGTTCATTGCACAACATAGAGGGAAGCTAACATGCAGAAATACGAACCAAATAGTAAGACAAGAAAAAATGCACATATAGGAAGTATAGAAGATTACAAAAAATTATATGAACATTCTATAAACAACCCTGAAGATTTCTGGGCTGAGCAGGCAGAAAGAATAACGTGGTTCAAAAAATGGGATAAGATTTGGGAATGGGATTTTAACAAAGCCAACATAACCTGGTTTGAAGGTGCGAAACTAAATGCATGTTATAATTGTGTAGATCGCCATGTAGATGCAGGATATGGGGCGAAAACAGCACTAATATGGGAAGGAAACAATCCTGATGAAACTCGGAACTATAATTATAATGAATTATTAGAAAAAGTTCAATTAACAGCTAATGCACTCAAAAATTTAGGAGTTGGAAAAGGCGATCGTGTTTGCATATATATGCAAATGATTCCTGAATTAGCAATCGCTGTGTTAGCATGTGCTAGAATAGGGGCAGTCCATTCAGTTGTTTTTGGGGCTTTTGCTCCAGACAGCTTGGAAGCAAGAATAAATGATTCTGAATGTAAAGTTTTGATTACACAAGATACTGGTGTAAGAGGAACTAAGAATGATATCCCGATGAAGAGTAATGCTGATATTGCTGTCAAGAAAACACCATCTATTGAAAATATTCTTGTAGTTAAAAGAACAGGAAGTCCTATTGAAATGGTTGAAGGAAGAGATGTTTGGTGGCATAATGCATTAGCTTCATCTGATGCTGAATGTGCACCTGAAGAAATGGATGCTGAAGACCCATTATTCATCTTATACACAAGTGGATCAACAGGAAAACCTAAAGGAGTTATGCATACAACCGGAGGGTACATGGTCTATACTTCTACGACTCATCATTACATATTTGATTATCATCCTGATGAAATCTACTGGTGTACTGCTGATATTGGATGGATTACAGGTCACTCATACATAATTTATGGGCCAATGGCAAACCGTGCTGTCACAATGATGTTTGAAGGAGTTCCAAATTACCCTGATTTTGGAAGATTCTGGGAAATTATTGAAAAACACAAAGTTAACAAATTTTACACAGCACCAACTGCTCTAAGGGCTCTCATGAAAGAAGGTGACAAGTGGCCAAACAAATACAATTTGGACAGTCTGAAGATACTTGGGACTGTTGGTGAACCAATAAAAGAGCCTGAATGGCTGTGGTACCACAACATCATCGGCAAAGAAAAATGTCCAATTGTAGATACATGGTGGCAAACTGAAACCGGAGGTATACTCATTACACCATTACCTGGTGTTACAACCACAAAACCAGGTTCAGCAACGCTTCCGTTCTTTGGAATAATACCTGAATTATTAGATGATGAAGGTAATGTATTGGAAGGTAATGAGGTAGAAGGAAATCTGGCTATGCAAAGACCATGGCCTGGCATGATGCGGACTGTTTATGGTGATCATCAGAGATTCTTCGAAACTTACTTTGAAAAATTCCCCGGTAAATATTTCTCAGGTGATGGGTGTAAAAGAGATGAAGATGGATACTATTGGATAACAGGAAGAGTTGATGACGTAATAATTGTTTCAGGACATAATTTAGGAACTGCAGAGATAGAAGGTTCAATAGGTGGACATCCCTCCGTAGCTGAAGCTGCTGTAGTTGGATATCCACATGAAATAAAAGGAAATTCAATCTATGCCTTTGTAACACTAAGAACTGGACACGAGATAACTGAAGATACTAGAACAGAGATAATTAAGAGAGTTAGAGCTGATATTGGACCTCATGCATCACCAGAAAAGATACAGTTCACTGAAGGTTTACCAAAAACAAGATCTGGAAAGATTATGAGACGCATTCTAAGGAATATAGCTTCAGACAACATTGATGATTTAGGTGATATCTCAACTCTAGCAGACCCAAGTGTTGTTAGTTCTCTAGTTGACGAACGAATCTAAGCCTGTGGCTGAACCATTTTCTCTGGATTCAGAATTTCTACTAATTCCTCTTCTGAAAGATCTGTAATATCTAAAGCTGTTTCCAATACTGTTTGGCCTGAGGCGTGTGCTTCCTTCGCAATTTTTGACGCTTTTTCATATCCTATTACCGGTGCGAGCGTTGTTGCCAGCATTAGGCCTGACATCAACAATTCTGGGCCTTTTTCTGTGGCCTCAATACCTTCTATACATTTTGTCACAAATATTTGAGAAGAATTAGTTAAGAGAGATATAGCTTGAAGAAGATTGTGAGCTACAAAAGGCATCATTGTATTCAACTCAAAATAACCTCCCTGTGCACCCTGTACCATTGCCGTATCACAAGCTATAACCTGTGCAGCTGCTTGTATCACAGACTCAGGAATAACGGGATTAACTTTACCTGGCATAATTGATGAACCTGGTTGAACTGCAGGCAATGCAATCTCTCCTATTCCAGCACGAGGACCTGAACCTAAGAATCTAAGATCGTTAGCAATTTTTTGCATATTTACAGCTAAACCTCTTAGTGCAGAACTTGCTGTAAGTGCTCCATCTAAACTTGATTGAGCCATGAAATGGTTATCAGTTTCATAAACATTTACTCCTGAGAATTTTGAAATGTATTGACATGCTAACATTGAAAAATTTGGATGAGTGTTGATGCCCGTACCTACTGCTGTTCCTCCAAGAGCTAAAAGTGATAATTCATCCTTAATTAGGAGTAATCTATCAAGAGAACGTTCGATAAGACCTGCATAGCCTTGGAACTCCTGACCCAATCTAATAGGTGTTGCATCCATCAGATGTGTTCGACCAGTCTTAATAATCGGCATAAACTCTTCTGCTTTTTCTTCAAGAGCTTTCTGAAGAGCTATCAATGAAGGACACAATAATTCTTCAATATCTAAAAGAGCTGAAAGATGAAGTGCTGAAGGTATTACATCATTAGATGATTGACCCTGATTTACATGATCGTTGGGATGAACTTTGGAACCTAAGGATTTAGATGATAAATTTGCTATAACTTCATTAGCATTCATATTCGTTGATGTTCCTGAACCTGTTTGAAATACATCTACTGGAAAATGATCATCATAATCACCATTTGCAACTAGTAAAGCAGTTTCTACAATAACATCTCTCATTTTTTCATCAATAACACCCAATTCAAGATTAGCTTCGGCAGCTCCAGCTTTAATGTAACCAAGGGCTTTGATGAAAGAACGAGCCATTCGAAAACCACTTACTGGAAAATTTAGAACAGCCCGTTGAGTGCTTGCACCCCACAAAGCCGATTCAGGCACTTCCATAGACCCCATTGTATCTGATTCTGTGCGTGTATACGGATCCGATGGTAAACTACCAGTCAAAGACATTGAACTTTCTATCTTTTTGGCAGGTTTTGATTTAATTGAATTTCTTAATTTCTCTTTTTGGCTTTCCGGACAAACAAAAAAACCATATTTTGGAAATCGAACATGCCCCTCTTGCAAATTCTCCATGTGAACTTTGAGCATGGAATTGATTGAAAGGTCGGAATAGCAAGCTTTTACATAATCTTGAAGGCTATTTCTTACTTCTTTGGTGACCCTTATAGAAGTATAGGTGTCTTTAGGCATATTATCGTCATAAAAACATATCTATTAAAAGGTATGCATTTTGCATAAATATACATATTGCATACATAAAATCAATAATGTAAACAGTTATTTTTAGTTTTTTTACCTATTTTTACCTAAACTGGAGCGTAAGACGGTGGATTGTGTGGATCCCAGCAAGTTACGAATAATTCATTCAGGTCATCCAACCTTTTCATTAAAGAATCGGAGATTTCAAAATCAAAAACCGAGAAATTCTCAATTATCCTACCCTCATTTACTGATTTAGGAAGGACAACCATACCGCGTTGTATAGCCCAACGAATCAGTATTTGTGCTGGAGTCTTGCTCATTTCTTTCGAAATTGAAACTAATCGAGCCTCATCCATCCTTTTGGCATGAACTAATGGACTATAAGCTTCAATAATTATATTTTTAGAATTGCAATACTCCAAAAGTTCCTTTTGATAATAGTAAGGATGAAATTCAACTTGATTTACAACAGGTAAAATATCAAATTTCTCCTCTAATTCAACTAAATTATCTATAGTGAAATTACTAACACCTATAGACCTACAAAGACCGCGCTGCTGTAACTCAATAAGAGCTTTCCAAGAATCATTTCTTTTACCTTTTAGTGGCCAATGAATCAAATACAAATCAATGTAATCACAACCTAATCTTGCCAAACTTTTTTCACAAGCTTCAATTGCTTCATCATATCCTTGGTGTTTATTCCATAGTTTAGTAGTAATAAACAATTCTTTGCGGCCCGTTTCTGAATCTTTAACAGCCCTACCTACATCTGATTCATTATCGTATGCTCTTGCCGTATCAATATGTCTGTATCCTGTATTAATCGAGTCTAAAACCGCTTTGTATGTCGTTTCACCAGGTTCTGATTTCCAAGTCCCTAGACCTACTACTGGAATCTTAT
>JAPYSZ010000028.1 GCA_029941645.1 Candidatus Poseidoniia archaeon | reverse complement strand
TGTCTCTTTTATCCACATTCCCAAGAGCTGCAGCAATACCACCTTCAGCCATAACTGTGTGCGCTTTTCCTAGAAGGGACTTAGTAACTAATGCCACTTTTGAACCATAATCTGCCGCTGCAATAGCTGCCCTTAGCCCTGCCCCTCCAGCCCCTACAACTACAACATCATAATTTTTCGTTTCAAATTCTTCCATTAGAAAATCCTCAAATCATCTATAACACCGCTTGCACACAATCTAACATATACATCAGTAAAGCAAACCCAGAAAAGTGAAAACCACGCCCATTTCATGTGTTGTTTGTTAAGACAACTTACACAGTCAAATGCTTTCTGCTGTACTTTTGGCTTCTTAACTATTCTATCAGCATATCCTCCTATAAGGTGTCTTAAAGAATGGCAACCGAATGTGTATCCCCCTAGTAAAAATACATTTAGAGTTAGTACAAAAGTTCCCACACCGATTCCAAAATCACCCGCAAAGGGTTTGCCGTCAAACCACATAGAAAGCCATGCATCATATCCCAATACAAAAATAAAAATAATTGCAAAGTACAACATATATCTATGTAGATTCTGCAGTATTAGCGGCATTGAATTCTCACCCCAATAACTATTTCTTGGTTCACCAACAGCACAAGCCGGTGGATCAGCCCAGAATGCTTTGTAGTAACTTCCTCTATAATAATAACAAGTTACACGGAAACCCGCAGGAATCCAAAGAATTAGGAAGGCAGGTGAGTAAGGCATCCAATCAGGCCACATAGGGGGCCTGTCACCAAATAATGCATGTTCAGTTTCTCCAAATAATTCTGGAGAGTATAATGGTGAAAGGTAGCTTGCACCATTTCCATCATAAAAATAGTTTGTACCTTGAAAGGCAGCCCATGTCATGTAAACAACAGCTGTACCTAGTCCTAGAAAAACAGCCAACGGTGGTATCCACCAATTATCAGTTCTAGCAGTAGGAAATAGACCTTTATCACCAGGTATGGCACAGGCCTTTTCACTATCTAAATTAGCATCCACAGGAGGCATCATTTACCAATAGAAGAAGCCGATTTATACAACTTAGTTAGGTTACCAAACTATTTTAGGTGGCATAAACATCATAATTCAATGAAGTCTAGTATATTACTGACATTTATGTTTCTTAGCCTCTCATTTATGGGCTGTTTGGAGCCTGAAGATAAGAGGACATTTATTCCGGAAGAAGATTTTGAGAAAACAAGGTTGATTGTAGATGAGAGTCAGCTTTCACAATTCCCCTATTCTTTAGACCCCATTAGAAATTTTACAGTAGTCAAACCTAGTGATTTTGATTCCCAAATAACTAGGAAATGGGTAGTTTATGGTACTGAGAATATCGGATCTGGAGACGAGCATAATTATGGGGGGAATTGTTGCGAACATTATATCACAACAGATCAGGATGGTACAATCTATAATCTGGGCGGAGAGTGGCCATGGTATAGTCATGATAGAGGTCTTACTTGGGATGAATGGGTCCCTGGTTTATTCAATACCGATTTAGGTTGTGAAGAAGGTCAATTAGACCCAACATTTGATCCCGGCCTTGGTGAAGGTTCTATTATTCAAGCACCAAATGGCGATATTCTGGCTATGACATGGTTTCCTTATCCTAGTACTGATGGCGTTGATCAATTTTATGCAATTTTAGGTAAGAAGACAGGCCCCACGCAAATAGAATGGGAATATTGTTGGAATACTTTTGATAAAGAACCCTTCTATGATCGTTCTTGGCAAGTTCCAGTTGTTGGACCTATCAATCCCCCACCTGAACTTGCAACTAATCTTTGTTCATCAAATTGCCCTTGGGCAAGTGTGGTCGTTTCAAATTTTTGGAGTTATAATGAACAAGGTTATCAGATAAGTGTTGATGGCCTAAATTACAGGCCATTAGACATACCAGACAGTAATTCGAATCAATGTAATGCAGAGTATGCACGCTGTGGACAGGATTTAGAATTTGATTTGTACTTTGAGGATTTAGGGCCCGAATGGGATTATATGCAACCTCACAGAGAGATGAGGGCGTCACCAATACCTACTGGAGGTCTGTTATTTCCAAGGTGGTTTAGTGATGGAAGTAATTTGTTTTTAGACACCGAATTGACTTGGCACAGACATATGTTACCCAATGGTAGCCTTTTACCATCTCGTAGTTTAGTTATTGACAGTTCAGGAGCTCTTCACAGTGTTTCGTGCAATACTGCAGATCCTGGAGCCAAAGGGTGTGATGGCACTTTTAATCTGACACATCAAATTAGTTATGACGGTGGATATACTTGGTCTAATCAAAGCCATCATTGGCCATTAGCCCTATCCGTTTCAGATAATACTTTTGAGTGGGACTTTCAAGCAGATGGAAACCTAGATTTGGCAGTAATCTCAATGAGAGTCCAAACAGAAAGCAATGGTACCTCTAGTGATGTAGATTTAGTATTTCATATTAGAGATTATAGTGAAAGTATGGAAGCAGATTCGGTTACTGTAATTGGATTAGGGGATTTGGATGCAACATCAGGAGCAGGTAATGATGTTAGGTTTGACTTTTCTTCTATGGCTATTTTACCTGATGGAGGTGTTGTGGTAGCTTATCATGATAGTAGTGACCCTAATACAGATCCTATGTTTGCAATTGAATTAGAATTACCCGAGAGCTATTTTTATTTTATTTAGAATCAATAATTAAAATAATTTCTTTAGCTCTATTTCTCAAAGTGACTTCTGAAGTACCAACAGCTTTTGCTATTTCCAATTGACTTCTTCTTACTTTATTTTTTTTACATGAGATATACAATGACGCACCTAGTAAAGCAGCTGGTGATATTCCTTGCCTGTAATCACTTTTTTCTACAAAATTTATTATTCTCTGGGCTTCCTCTTTTACCTTTTCATTTACAGCTAATTTTCCTGAAAAACGAGGTAAGAGGCTACTAATACTTGTAAATCCAATTTTAAGTTTAAGTTTTCGGGTTATTAGTCTATGTAAACGACTTAGTTCATTTCTATTAAGGTTACATCTGTCAGCTACTTCATCTAGAGTTCTAGGTACATTAGCCATCCTACAGGCAGTGTAGATAGAAGCAGCAGCTACTTTTTCACTACTTCTTCCTCTAACTAGGCCTTTTTTTGAAGAACTTGAAAATATTTCTAATGCAGATTCTTTGATAGAGTCACTAACCTTTATTTCATTAGATATTCTCTCAATTTCCTCAGAGGCTAATAAAATACTTCTACTAGCTAGATTACCGGTTCTTGTTTCTTTTTGCCATTTTAGAATAGTCTTTGAGTTTACTACTTGCTTTTCTTGCCCAACTTCCGTAACTGTGATTTTACTATCTGGATTATATCTGGTCCACTGAGGACCTGAGTCGAAGATTAAATCACACTTCTTGCATGACATAATTCCATCACCTTCATTTTTTATTTCATTTGCAGAACATTCTGGACATTTTAGGTTCATCTTTTGTAAATCTCCCTTCCAATAATCCTAGTTATTCTCATTCCTTTTTTTGCAGATATTGCTAGATAGGGTTCATTTACAGGGCCAAAAATATCAACGACTCTACCTATCAAATTATTTTCAGAGTCATATATCTTTGTATTCTTTGATACTTTTTTTTTGGCTATTACTATAGCACGATTTTTAGAATCGAGGTGTGCTACCTTTCCAAGGCACTCCATATCTAAATTCTTATAAACTTCTATATAAAGTTTATCATTTTACAAAATTTCTTCTAAAGTCTTACCTAGTTCAGCTGGGTTTTCAGTGACATGTATTCCAGCTCTTTCCATTGCCTTCATCTTTTCTCTTGCTGTTCCTTTACCACCAGAGATAATAGCACCTGCATGCCCCATCCGTTTTCCTGGGGGGGCTGTTCTTCCTGCAATAAATCCCACAACAGGTTTTGACACATATTCCTTTACATAATTCGCAGCAGTTTCTTCTGCGCTGCCTCCTATTTCTCCAATCATAATGATTGATTTAGTATTTTTATCATTTTCAAAAGCTTCTAAGCAATCAACAAAATTTGTTCCATTGACTGGATCCCCGCCTATGCCTACACAAGTTGATTGTCCTAATCCTTTTTCAGTCACTTGATTTACAGCTTCATAAGTTAAAGTTCCTGATCTTGAGATTACACCTACATCACCTCTTCGATGTATATGCCCTGGCATTATCCCAACTTTACTTTCACCAGGCGTTATTATACCTGGACAATTTGGACCTATCAATCTCACATCTTTTGAATTGATATATTTTTTTACTTTAACCATGTCTAAAGCCGGAATTCCTTCTGTAATTCCAACAATCAATTTAATTCCAGAATCTGCAGATTCCATTATTGCATCAGCAGCAAATGCAGGAGGTACAAAGACACAAGATACGTTTGCTCCTGCATCTACAGCTTCATTTACTGTATCCCATATAGGCAGACCTAATGTTTCTTGTCCACCTTTTCCAGGAGTTACACCACCAACTATTTTAGTTCCGTAATCTAGCATTTGTTCACTATGAAATTGACCATTTTTTCCGGTGATACCTTGTACTACAATCTTGCTGTTGGAATCTAACCAGATACTCATGAATTATCTCCAATTGCCATTATTGCCTTTCTTGCACCATCATCCATATCATCAGCTGAAATTAAGTCTAATCCTGATTCAGATAGCATTTTCTTTCCTAACTCTACATTTGTACCGGCCAAACGTACAATCAATGGTACATTCATGTTTATTTCTTTAGCGGCTGTAATAATACCCTCTGCAATAAAATCACATCTCATTATTCCGCCAAATATATTCACGAATATGGCCTTTACTTCTGGGTCTGATAGTATAACTTTGAATCCTTCTGCAACTTGTTTTGCATCTGCACCACCTCCTACATCTAGAAAATTTGCAGGTTCACCCCCATGAAGTTTGATAATATCCATAGTTGCCATTGCTAATCCAGCTCCATTTACCATACATCCAATTTCTCCATTCAATTTTATGTAATTTAGTCCAACTTTATTTGCTCTTGTTTCTAGAGGTTCTTCTTCGTTTGTATCTCTTAGTTCTTCAATTTCTTTGTGTCTGAATAATCCAGAGCTATCAAAATTTATTTTAGCATCCAATGCGATAATTTCATCATCTGTATTGACAACCAGTGGATTAATTTCTACAATTGAACAATCTAAATCAACAAATAATTTGTATAAACTTTTCATGAATTTTGCACAATTTTTGATTTGTGTTCCTTCTAAACCGAGACCGAAGGCGATTTGCCTAGCTTGCCAATCACCAAGACCAGTAATGGGGTCAACATGTACTTTAAGAATTTTCCCGGGATTTTTACTAGCGACTTCTTCTATTTCGACTCCACCTTCAGTTGAAGCCATTATAACTGGTAATTCTTTTTCACGATCTAATACTATTCCCAAGTATAGTTCTTTGGATATGTTACAACCTTCTTCTATATATATGGTTCTAACTTCTACACCTTCTTTAGCAGTTTGAGGCGTAATTAAGTTCTTTCCTATTAAATTATTTGCAGCTTCGTAAACTTCATCAGCAGAGCGACATAGAACAATACCTCCACCTTTACCTCTTCCACCAGCATGGACTTGAGCCTTGACAACCCAAATCTTTCCACCTAATTCTTTGCAAGCCTTTGCAGCTTCATCCGAATTTGATGCAACAACACCTTGTAAGGTCCTTACTCCATATTGCCTAAAGAGCTCCTTTGCTTGGTATTCATGTATATTCATGTGTTATTGCACATAGATTGGGGTTTAATACTCTAAGTTCAGGCATGATTATGTAAAGATTTAAATAGAACACAATCTGGCGCCAGAAGTAGGTTAGCATATGGCCAAGAAAAACCCAGCCCACATGTTTAGGGGCAAGAAAAAAGCCTATACGCGAAAAGAGTATATCGGTGGTGTTCCAGCAAGCCGTATAACTAAGTTTGACATAGGCTCAGCAACAACTGATTTTAGTGTTAAAATTACATTGTCTGCAGATGAAGAATGTCTTGTAAGGCATAATGCTTTAGAATCTGCGAGAGTCACTGCAAATAGATATATTCAGGAAGCGGCCGGCCGTGAAGGATACCATTTGAAGATTAGAGTATATCCTCATCACGTTCTAAGACATAATAAGATTGCTCAAGGTGCTGGTGCCGATCGCGTTTCGATGGGAATGCGTAAATCATTTGGAAAAACAGTAGGTACAGCAGCTAGGGTCAAATCCGGTCAAAAATTAATTACATTAAGCACTTCGGAAGAATTTCTTCTTGAGGCTAAAGAAGCTTTAAGAAAATCGTCACATAAACTTCCAACACCTTGTACTATTAAGGTAAATCAAGCATAGATGGCTGAAGTCGTTAAAAAACTAGGATTACCTCAACCCGATGGTTTTCTTTATTTTGTAGAAGGAGATGGCACAGTATGGAAGCATCAAGGTGGCCAGAAAACGATTATTTCTAAGTCCAAAGTAAAGAGAGAAGAGGGTTATTTGTATTTTATAGATCTTAATGGTGATTTAGCTAAGAAGGCTAATGCACAACAGCGTGATAAGGCCTCAAATAAACTTTACAAGCCAGGCACACAACTTGAAAGGGATTAAACTCCTTTAATTTTCACCAGAATTTCCACCACGGTTTTTGGTAGGGAAGTGTTCTTTCCTTCATCTTAGTTGCGTATTGGTCATCACCTTCAGATATTCCTTTTATCACAGCAACATCCATACTACGATATGCTATTTTTCCAGCTGGACTCATATCTTTGAGGACAGTCAATGCATTACTTGTTAGGCTTTTCAATATCTCAAATCTTTTTGTATCAAATTCAATTTCTCCAGATGCTGATACATTTTCACCTATAGCCTCTGAAATTAAGTTGGACAAATCCAATTCACCGTCTTTTTCTTTTTCCCGGAACCAAAGGGCAAATCCTGATAGAAAACTAATTTCATTATTAATCCATTCTCCAACAGTCCTCACTTCTAGATCTCTTTTTACTATGTTGTCTTCAGACCAATATTTCAGAACGTGTTCAGCTAATTTTTCTTCAATTACACTTGTAAGTTCATCCATCTCTTTATTCCTGAGAATCACCTTTTCAGATATGTTTTTAGAAATCCAATCATATTTACAATGAATTTTTAATTCATCTGTATTTTCTTTCCCAAAAAAGTTTTCTGAACCTGGTATTGATATTAATTCAGCTATTTTTTCAACATCTAAATTCGATCTTTTTTTAGCCTCTAAAACAGTATATTTATCACCTATTATTGAAAAAAATAATTTCCCTAAATCACCATCACCGGGTTCTTTCAGGAGACCACCCTACTTCCTCTGGGTTTTCCATTTAAGAAATCATCCAAATGGTCTAAATTGGTTATCCAAGTTTCGCTATGTTTAGCCATTTCCATTGCACATTCTATTTTCCCAATCAAACCTCCAGTAACATCTGTGGTAATTTTGGTTGTATTTTTTTCTTTTAATATTTTTAAGGTTTGTAATGTTACTTCTGGAATAATATGTGAGTCCTTATCAGTCGGATATCTATCAAAGACCCCAGGAAAATCCATTACAAAAATGGACATTCTAGGTTTGTAATGTTTTACTAGTCCTTCCATAATAACGTCCCCACTCAGTATACAGACTCCTTGTAAATTATCTTCTGTAACATCTCCAAATGTGACCGGTATTTTTCCGGTTTCCAGACCTTCATCAAAAATTTCGGTTGGAATCTTTTCGATATTTTTAGGGCCATTGGTTTTCATTGTTTTTGAGGGAATAATAGTTTTTGTTTTTATATTTCTTTTGCTCAGAGAATTACACAGGATTTGGTTTAGTTCCAATACTTGTTTTCGCGTTTCTTCTATTGCCTTTTTTTGTTTCGGATTGTTATTTAATCCGTTAGCCAAATCAAATTTTTTAGCTATAGGGTGGCCAAAAGAGCCTGCACCGTGTACAATTATAAATTGATGAGAATGCTTGCTTAATATATTTCCAATACGCTTTAGGTTCTCTTGATTAATAGTAGGTATGTCCTTTTTTTTGTCAGTTATTACGGAACCTCCAAATTTCAGGATAATCATTTCTCTTTTCATACCTCTTCTTATGACTATAGCTACCCTGTCTAAAAGATACAGTGCCTTGCTAAATAGCAAGTTCTTTGGCAATTTGTGCACAATAAAATTCGTCTTGCGTTGTTTGGTGCATTATGCTATAATATAACAGCAGGATTATCTTTTGCAATAGTAAGATTACAGGCTAATGCTTTAGGTGATTTTAGGACCTTGGGTTTGGTTGTTGGTCTGCCTAATTTTGCTCTTGTTGCCGGATCTACTTTTTGGGGAGTTATTGCAGATAGGTGGAAGAATAGAAGATTTGTAGTAGTTCTTTGTTCAATTATTTCAGCATTATTATACATACCTTTACCGTGGTTAGGGCCAATAAACTTGGTAATAGTGAGAACCATTCAATCCTTCTTTTTGGGTGGCATGGTTCAGATGGCTACTTTATTTTCAGAAATTAATCCAAAGGCTAGAGCTACTCTTATGGGGTGGTTAGAGTCTGCTTTAGGATTTGGTTGGGGTGCAGGAGCTTTTCTAGGTGGTATTCTGATAGTTTCTACAGAGTATGGTTCTGCTAACCCTTCAGTTATCTTTTCTTTCCTTTTAGCGGCATCCTTAGGCATTTTTGCTACAGTTGGATATATGGGAGTTACAGAGCGTTCCGTTGTAAGAGAGGACATTGACATAGATTTTGCACCTTATTTCTGGAAATTGTCAAGATTATTTACTACAACATTCATTTTGTTTATGGGGTATATGTTTTTCCTAAGTTTTTCTCCAATATATCTGACCGAGGTGGCCGGTTCAAGTTTTGGAATGGGCATTATAGTCCTGCTTAGTGGAGTAGTACATGCTTTGGTAGCACCTTATGCTGGGAAATTAGTTGATACATATCCAAGAGAATTTGCTATCAGAATATCGTGTATTTTTGTTTTTATTTCTATGATTACTTATTCTTTTACTCAGAATATATATTTGATAACTTTGGCCTTTGTACTTCCAATATACATGACCTATTTTTTGGGAGCTCGTTCGATAGTAGCAGACACAGTACCATATCAATTAAGGGCTAGAACAATGGGCTTATTGTCTTCATTTAGCCTATTGGGTAGTGGTTTTGGAAGTATTTTGGTTGGTGAATTACTAATTCATTTTGAATATCAGAGTGTTTTCCGCATTGGAGCGATAATAGCTTTTTTTTCTATTATAACAGGATGGAAAAAACACTAATGTTTTAGTTTGATTGTATAGATATACCTTTTTCTTTTAGATAATCTAAAACAAAATGATAGTTGGATTCAATTTGACCTAATTTTTCAGGACACTGGATACCATTTCCACTTATTTTTTTATTAACTAATAATTTTGTGAAGGCACAGGCCGTCAAACCAGTCGTTCTTGACATACTACTCCAACCATTTGTTCTTTCGTCATAAACGGTATATGAAATATCTTCCCCTGTTTTAGTTGTTGCAAGTATAATCATAAAAGTAAATTCGTCTTCATTATTTAATCTCCATTCCTTGAACAATTTCATACACGTTCTTTCTTTTTTTGTTATTTTCTTATTTTTATATTGAATAATATCGTTAGAGAAATTTCCATCTTTTATCAGTTTTTTTATTAAATCTGCATGCCCTGGATATCGTATCGTATATTCGGACAGATTAGGAATACTTGATATTTTTTGATCAGAATTTAATAAAGTTCTTAATCCATCCGTTAGAAATGCTTCTAATTTACCGATATTTTCGACTTCAAAGTTTTGAATATCTGTAAGTGCCTCTTTCACTAGTATTTCACCATTGACTTTTATTCTTGCAGGTCTTGTGTATTCTTCAATGACATCTATTGGTGAAAAAGGAGCTTTATAGTTCCAGGGAGGTTTTTTTTTCTTAGGCAGCCCACCAACCATTATTTTTATTTCTTTTATATCATTATTAGCAACTATATTGCCGATTATCAGATTACTTAGGCCAGGGGCTACTCCTGCGTCAGGAACTACAATACAATTTTTGGTTTGTGCCATTCCAGAAAGATCTAGGCAATTTTCAGGCATGAATGAGATATCTATACAGGAGATTTCTTTGTCAATAAGTGTTTTTAGTATTTTGAATCCCATGAAACCAGGCAGGCAATTGATTGCGATATTATAGTTTAATATTTCTATGGAGAATTCTTCACTATTCACATCCATAATTTTTGATTTAACTCCTTCTAGATTCCGAGGTTCATTATCAATCACAGTAATATGATAGTCTTTAGACAATTCAGTTGCAATAAGGGAACCAACCATGCCCCCTCCTAGAACGGCAATTTCCATTCTAATCTATATACTCAATTTTTTTCTTGAAACACGGACACTACTTGGCGTTATAACGATCCATTTTTGGCTAACACCTACTAAATCTCCATCAATGTCAGCTACCGCTCTTTCTAATTCTGCTAAGATTTTGTGAAGAGTTTCTTGATCAGATGTTAGAGGTGTAAAATCGATTAAGATTATATTTCCATCATGGAGTTCAGTCGTTATTTGATTTACTTGTTCTGGTTTACTCAGCATCATAGTATGGACCATCATTGATGCTTTACCGCCATAGTCCTCTGTGTTATCTGCACTCCAGTTCCTTAGGTCAAAAAACTGTTCGGTAGGTATTCTTCTAAGCTGAGGTGGACTAGATGCCATGTTTGAACATTTAGTTGTGGTTAATTAGCCTTCCGACGCACAGTTTTTGTTACTATCAAAATTGATATGATAACTATAATGATGTTTGGATAAGGTAAAAGTCCCGTTCCTCTTTTGGATTTAATACTTGTAGATGCGGTAAGATTATTATTATCCTCAATAATTTCGCCATCTGATACATATGCAATTACTTCGAAATCATGTATTCCCGGAATTGCAACCCATTCAAAACTAAACTGTTCTGATTCAGTTGGATTTATGTTGTAAGACCAAGTGTTAACTATTTCCCCATCAATTAACAAATCTACAGTCCCTATAGCTATTTGGCCATTGTATATGGTTTTTTGATAGGTTTCATTATAATTAGTGAGGACAAAATCCACAATTTGTTTCTTACCTTTTTCTTTTGTTCCTTTAATGTCTAAAGAATCAACATAAATATCAACCCATCCTAATACATCAATAGTACTACTGTTCTCTCTATAATTGTTATTTCCATCTCTTAATCCATAGTCTAAAACCATTGATCCTGTGTATTCTATTTCAAATATAATATTGAAATTTGCACCTTGATTTTCATATATTAAACCAGCTCTTTGGTTTCCTTCATAATCGTATACAGTTATTTCAAGGAATTCAATAACCGCCTCACTTTCTACGTCATAAGCATTTAGATAAACCTCAAAATCTTCTCCATATCGTGGGTTGCTAGGATGTGTACTTAACACTCCCCATGGTTTGTAATCTGCGTAAAAGGTGGTACTAAATATTTGTGAACCTACTGGCTCTTGAGACACAAGCAAGTCGATTCTATGTTCTC
>JAPYSZ010000027.1:4243-12506 GCA_029941645.1 Candidatus Poseidoniia archaeon | reverse complement strand
CAACTTTTGCAGTCTATGGTTCAAGTTATTTTGATAGTATTAGAGTTGAGGGAGACGGATTTAATGGGGAAATTGTTAGTGGAGGAGACATTGTTGTAACTGGAATACTAGTAGATGATTTAGGCCATCGTATTAATGGCAATATTTCCGGAGCTATTGGGAGTAGAGAATTAACAACAATATTCACTAACGAAACAACTTTTGTGGCTTCTGGAATAGTACCAGAGACATATAGAAATAATCACACTCTAGAGCTAGGATACAGCGGGTCTGAGTTCATATATGGAAATTTATACAAAAGTAAAGAAAGTATATTAGTTCCAACTAAAATTACCTTTGACTTTAACCCTACCTCTGTTTTTGCTGGAGATAATGTAAATGTTTCACTGTGGTTGAAAGAAGATAATAAGGCACCACTACCGCAAGCAAATATCAATGTGATTATCAAAAAATTATTCGTAAACCAAAATAGTGGTAAACCTATAGAATCACTACTTGAAAAAGAAACTGTATTGAGTTTTACAACAAATTCAAATGGACTTGTCAAATTCAATTTTACATTCCCTAATAATGCAACGAGTGTAACTATTGAAATTACGTATGAGGGAGGATATCTTGAACATTTTTATGACACGCCCTATGAAACTGAATTTACTGAATCGAATGTTGCAATAAGTATAACTAAAACACCAGTACCTGTCCCTCCTTTCGATTTTAATAAATATATTCCATTATTCATAGGAATACCAGCCGCCCTATTGGTCACAGGTTACTATTTATATTGGACTCAAAGACATAAATATGAAGTTAGAAACTTAATTAAACAAATGCAAAAAGAATTGAATAAAGATGAGGATTACAGGCAAATAATCATCAAATCATATCATCAATTATTGAATATCCTAAGCAGATATGGTTTCATAAAAACAAAAACTCAGACAGTAAGGGAATTCACAGACGTTATGGCAAATGCATTACCAATACCTGAATACAGTGTCAAACTTCTTACTTCACTTTTTGAAATTGCTAGATACAGTGGAATTAAACCAAAGGTAGTGGATGAGTTCGGTATGGAAATGATAGATGGATCCTATAATATATGGTGTGTTGAGGCAATCAATAGTCTCCATCAAGTAGAAAACGATCTAAATACAGGATTAAAAGAGGGTAAAGTCTCACGATTTACAAATATATTCGGAATGAGAGGGGCTAAATGAAAGGGAAATTCTGGGACCAATATGGTTCTAAGATTTTTGCCCTATTTGTTGTGATAATAATGACCTCCGTAGTTTATCCTGTACTCATAGACCATGCAAAAAACCCTTCACAACTATCTGTTTATGATGATGATTGGAATGATATATCTGAGTTCTCAAATGATCTTAACGCCGAAGGAAATGGAAAACATGAAATTAAAACCATAGTTTCACGTCCATCCATAATTGATAAGATTTCTGAGATTGAGAAGAATTCAACCAACCCGACTATTGAAACGAATCAAACTATTTTGGTAATTATCGGCGTTGAAAGAAAATATAGTGAGTATGATTCTAAAGCAATCTATAATTTTGTCCAAGCAGGAGGGAAAGTAGTTCTTGCGGGTGATTCAGGCTATGCTAATTCAGCATTTTATGGGGCTCAAGATATTGGTGTACAGTGGTACCCTATCAAAATAGGAGACTGTAAACCTACTACTGGAGACAGCACATTAATCGGTAATGTAGCACAAGCAGCAGGATATGCTGATACAAACCCTTCATGTAAACCTGCTAGACTTTTTGATTCAAATCACTGGGATGAAGACATCCATCCAAAAAATAATTCAATTGTAATTATAGATGCTGATATCGACAGAATGAACTTTGAAGGACAATTGATGATGAGTTCTCCAAGTGCTATAAAGATACAAAGTAACTCTAATTCGGAGGGGTTAGCACATTCAACACAAGAGGGATTCATAGATTATAACGGAAATGGCCAGGGCGATTGCACACCAAGAGTTAGCCAACCGGAAGTTTGTGATTCTGAGTCCACATATCGCGATCCTGAGGAATGGGGTGACTTGGCCGGTCTTGGCGCTGGAGTAATTGCTGAAGCAAATATAGGTGAAGGTAAAGTAATTCTAATCTCAGATACAAGTATCTTTACTAACCTATACTATGATAAATTGGATAACAAAGAATTCATAGTTAGCATGTTTGAATATCTAACCGATGGAGAAAAACATACTATAATATTCGATGAAAGTAGGCATATCCAATCTGATCTTGTGTCTCTAATATATGTCCAACTTTTTGGTGTTTTGGGTTATGTAAGTAGTAGTCAAACTCTTGGATTATTCTTTTTAGGGGCTATAATTTTAGTATTGCAACTAGTCATGATGCGTGTTGAGAATCCAGTACCTTGGAGACATTTATTCAATATTTATGAGGGGCGATTATCTAGATTCAGAGTCCCTCACGCACATTATACACATCCTGAAACCATTAAAGAAGTTTTTATCGAAAAAGTTAGAATCGAGAATAGTTTTACAAGAGAAGAATTCGAAATGTTGGCTCCCTCAAAAATAGAAGAACTTTTGAAGGATCCAATACTAATTAGTTTTATTATAAATAATGAAACTAATATGACCTTGAGTAAGGTCGAAGAAGCAATTAAAAGGTGGAAAAAATGAGCCTATTTGGAAAAAAGAAGAAAGAGGAAGAGAAAGAAGAGACGGAAGCTGTAGCTGAGACTGAAGAGCAGAGTGATGGAGTACAAACTTACATCATGGAGCCTTCTTTACAAGAAACACATGATTTAATGCATGAAATACTTGGTGAAGTTGAACAAGTTGTTATGGGTAAGCGCCCCGTACTTGACATGTGTGCGGTAGGTATTCTAGCTGGAGGAAACATTCTATTTGAGGACAATCCTGGTTTAGCAAAGACTTTATTGGCTAATACTTTTGCACAGACTCTTGGAATCAAATTTAAACGTGTCCAATTTACACCAGATTTGTTACCTGCAGACATAACGGGAATCTATATTTGGAATCAGAAAGATCAAAAATTCCAATTCAGAAGAGGTCCTCTTTTCTGTAACCTGTTATTAGCTGATGAAATTAATCGGGCACCGCCAAAAACACAAGCTGCCTTGCTTGAGGCTATGCAAGAACACCAAGTTACAATAGAAGGTGATACACATAAGCTTCCAGAACCTTTTGTAACACTAGCTACACAAAATCCAATAGAATCTGAAGGAACTTACCCTCTACCTGATGCACAGCTTGATCGATTTATGATGAAATTATCTGTCGGTTATCCTGGCAGACCTATAGAAAGAGCCATTCTAATGAAAAGAAAACAGAGAGGGAAAGATGACCATGATCTAAATTCCATCACCACTCCTGAAAAACTTAGAGATATGCAACAAAGTCTTGAAAAAGTTCAAATTGACAACGCAGTAATTGAATATATTGTAGAAATAGTCAATCGAACAAGAGAAGACCCAAGAGTCAAAGTTGGTTCATCGCCAAGAGGTGCACAATCTCTCTTCAAATTATCAAGGGCATTAGCCGTCCTAAGTGGAAGAGATTACGTAATCCCAGATGATATCAAAAGATTAAGTATTTATACATTGAGACACCGAATTATTCTGAAGCCTGAACCGCGTATAAAAGGCGTACAAACAGAAGAAATTATTTCCCAAATATTAGAGGAAGTAGAAGTACCAACAACTCAAGGTCAACTAGAAGACTGAATGTGGAGTAAAAAAGCAGCAGCAGTTACAGGAGGAGCTCTATTCCTTGCCTTAGCAGGACTAATTAGATTGAATTATTTGTTTATCAGTGCTGGCTTAGTAATGCTCATTTTTGTAGTATTGGCTAGTTTCCTTGATGTTTGGATGCCTAACGTAAAAATAAGAAGAGAAACCACATCAGACAATATATTTGAGAATGGGGATATGAGCGTGAAGTTCATAGTTAAGAATAAAGGATTAGGTATAGGCTTTGTAGAAATATATGATCAATTGCCTCCACAAGCCAGAATAACGAAAGGTTCAAACTACACTTTACTGTACATGAGACCTTGGCAAGAAGTATCCTTTGAATATTCACTAAAATTACCCTTGAGAGGGCATTACCATCTGGGTCCAGTTAAAATGAGAGTAAAGGATGCTTTCGATCTTTTCTACAATGAAAGAATTGAAGAATCGGTTCATAGTTTTTCTGTATTTCCTGAAATCGAAATATTAGAAGAACAAGTTATTACATCTAGGGCACCAAAATTGTTATCCGGTGCAATGCCTCTAAATGTTATAGGAACAGGCACCGAATTTTATTCTCTACGTGAATTTGTCCCTGGAGACTCTCTACGCAGCGTGAACTGGAAGGCACTCGCCAAAAAAGGGAAAATGATGGTCAACGAAACTGTTAGAGAAGATGTTATGGATGTTATTCTACTCTTGGATGCTAGAGAAGTCTCAGCTGTAGGTGGCGGAAAAGATACACCACTAGAAATGTCATGCAGGGCTGCTGCAACATACGCTAAACAACTCTTAGATGAAAGAAATAATGTAGCACTAATGATATATGGAGAATCCGTAGAAAAAATTGATTTGGATAGAGGTGAACATCATCTTTTCAAAATTCTAACGGCACTTTCCAGTGCAATCCCTAAAGGCAACCTAAAATTAGAAATTGTCATGAAGGATATGTTGCCATACATTCCTAGTGGTTCTCCAATAATTCTTTTTAGTTCCTTAGATGATGACCATACCATCTCAGAAGCCTTCACAAATACAATAAGCAGAGGATATACAATTACAACTATTTCTCCTTCTAGTCTAGACTTTGAAGAAAAGATGAAAAGAATCCCTGCTCAACCCTTACTCATTGCTAGGATTGAAAGGGACAATATGATTTCAGAAATTAGAAGCTTTGGAATGCAAGTTGGAGATTGGAAATCAGGTGAGGCTGTGAATACCGCATTACAGGGGTTCTAATGGAAGAAAAAGAAGTAAAAGAATCAAGATTGCCCCAAATTAAAGACATCATTAATTACAACGATTTTTTTGGAGAGTACCCTCTTATTTTTGCAATTAAAATTATATCAAGTCTTTCCTTAATCTTTGTCATAACTGAATTTTATAATTATCATAATCCTCTAGATTCATTATTTACAAAATATGTGAAACAGCTTTCAGATTCTTCCGCCGGCTCGGAATATTTTTCTTCGTTCAAACCTGATCCAAATATTTTTGTTTTATGGAGCGTTGTTGCCGGTTTTATTTTCTACCTTTTTACCCTTTTAAAAGGGAAATACAAGTTCTTTGTTCTATTACTGACTATTATCTTTGTTGGACAATATATTTCAGACCCGGCCTTAGATTGGAAATTAGGTGAACATATAATTCCTTCAAAGGTGGGGGATGAAGGTGCTGAAAAATGGACATGGAAGCCTATTAAAATCCTCTATGAAGACAAGAAGGAAAGTGTAGAAAGAATAAATGAATTCACAACAAGAGCTGCTACCCTAATTTTTGGATTAATACCATTCCTAGGTATTTATGGAATATGGAAGAGAAAGGCATGGGCTGTAATAGGTTCTATTGCATTAGCAGTAATTATTGGTTGGACTTGTAATCCGAACTATTGTTTGGAAAACTTTGATGCAGATTACTGTGGTTATGATTCTAAAAGCAAAGAAAGCACATGGGATGAGACTCTCGCAGGAGGCATATTTGTTGGATTAGGATTTATAATTTATATCGAATTATCATACGCTGCAATTAAATATGAAAATTATGCTGAGCAATTCAAACCGGCAGGAATGGATAACTCGTTACTTACTGACGCACAAAAGAAAGGAGTCTCGAAAACGCTTCGAACATTATTCGTCAGCTATCTTGTTAACTTAGGCGTCATGCTATTCCTCACATTTACAATGGCTGAAATTGTAATAAATGTTAATGACTATCTCTCAACAACTGAAGGAATAATTCAGGATTCCGTTGAACTACAAGGCCCTTATGGTATTGTATTCACCTCTTTGATTTTCTTAATGCTACTAGGATTTGTAAGAATGTTTGTCGGTGCAGATTATGAAACTGAAGAAAGTTAATCTATCTTAATAGATTCATTCTCTATAGGAAGAATTAAATCATAATCACTCAAATCTTCAGCAAAGGCCTCACGATTATCTCCATGATATAATATGACTTTTTCGGGGCTGCATTTATTAATGAAATCAACTATTTGGCTATGTCCTGCATGACCACTTAAATCGAATGACCTTGACTGACATTGAAGATCGAAAATCGGTGAATTCGTATCTCGGTCTAATCTTATTTTTCCAGTCTCTTGTAATAAATGGCCATTTGTACCTGAAACTTGATAACCTGTCAGGAAAACTGCAGAAGACGGATCCTTTCGTAATTTTGACAAATAATGAAGTACGGGACCACCATTCAACATCCCCGAAGTCGTAACTATAATATCACCATTAAATGCGGCATCTCTCTGTCTGCTATATTTAACAAAATTAGTTTCCCTAAATGCTCTATTCATTGATTTGGCATCACGAATCGAACCAGGATACTTCTGAAGAATACGAGCTATATCTCTTCCCATTCCATCTAACCATACTTCAAATCCCAAATCTCTTACAATCATTAGCAATTCTTGGGACCTTCCCAAACCAAAAGAAGGCAATACTACTTTTCCACCAGAATTAACAACATCTTCTATTGAATCAACTAACTCTGATTCTACAGCTTTTCGATCAGGATGATCTCTACCTCCATAGGTTGATTCAATAGCTAATGTTTTGCAGGGCTTTGGCTTGACTGCTCGAGTAAGTTGAGTATCAACCGTATGAATATCTCCTGTAAAAAGAAACTCTTGCTGTGGGAAATCGAACATTACAGCACCCGGTATATGGCCTGCATTGTGCATTTTAAATTCAAAACCGCCTCTATATTCGACCTTTCCTGGTTTGGATGTTTGTAAATTACGATTTAAGTCACCAATTGCTGTAGGATGAAATGGTCGAGGATAATTCTCAATTTCTGAAACGCGTAATGTATCTTGCGCCATACGTTCTGCTAAAGCTCCAGTAACTGGAGTAGATACTATTGGAGTACCTCTACTAGCTATATCTGGAACTAATCCACAATGATCAAGATGTGCATGTGTGAGTAATAATGCATCAACATCTGGTGCTGGAAGTGGATAACGAGGAGGGTCATCGGGTTGTAAGCCATAGTCCATTAGCAAGCGGCCCTCGCTTCCCTCTAGCAAAGCCCCAACTCTTCCAACCTCTGAAGCGCCTCCTAAATAGGTCAATGAAACAGACATTTAGTTACCTTAATTCCAATCATCCCAGTCGTCGTCTGACTGTTTGTCTTGTGGTGAAGGTCCTTCTTCATCTGCATAATCATCGTCATAATCCCAATCACTATCTTCCTGACGAGAATATGTAGCAAAACCAATTACCACAATTAATCCTAAAAATGCAAAAATATACCATAGATCTGAAAACGAAGTGATCAACTTAGCAGTAAAACCCTGTTCTACTTCAACGACAAAACTCTGCTGCTGAACCTGATTAGACAGGTCACTCGATATTGAAATTTGGATAGTTTTCTTATCTCCATCTTTAGACTCATCAGAAGATGTAACCTGTATTGGAACTGTAACTGAACGGCCTGCTAAAACGTCAAAAACCATACCATTAGGAAATACAATACGCCAACCTGAAGGTACAGAAGGTGCGGACAGTGTAAAACGATCATCGCCATTTGCTTTATTTTCTATATTAAGTTGGAAAGTATAACTGTCTCCTGGACCCAATACTTCTTTATATTTTAGTGCCGACATCTCAAAACCATCTGTAAGTTTCAAAAAAACTGTAATTGGCTGACGACCGAAAACTGTAGAATCTGATAAGTCTTGTGCTGAAGCTGTAAAAATATAACCCTCATCATTGTAAACTGCTTGGCTATCTATTGTAATTAATAAATCTAAAACTTTGCTTTCGCCTCCGCTTATGCTAACTTCCGTTACAGTCGCTCCATTCTCATCCTTAAAAATATATGACCAACCAGAAGGAAATTCGTCATCTGGGATATATAATCTGATCGTGTGTTCTCCTTCAACTGCAGATTCAAGAAGCATATCAATATTGAACGTGTCACCTGCCTGTTTCTTTACAAAAATACCGGATGATCCTTGAGGGGTCACACTAAAAACTAACCCAAATGTCCGAGTCAAAGAAAGAAT
>JAPYSZ010000027.1:0-4143 GCA_029941645.1 Candidatus Poseidoniia archaeon | reverse complement strand
ATTTGGTATTCAACTTCACCACCAACAGCGACACTTTGGTGTGGTTCAGGGGTAGATAGATAAACACCATAAGCATCCATCTGAACTTGCTTCTCTAAAGAGAATTTGTTTCCTTGCTGATCTATAGCTGCAACTTCTACGGTGTAAATACCCTTACCATTATGATTCTCTGAAGGCTCTGAAGGATCATTATAATTCCATACTATATCTTCAAAGGTATTTGTCCCCGAATTTTGTTCAGGCTCGTCTACCTCTACTTCACCAACAAAAAGTTCATTGTCATCAGAATCAAACACAGATACCTGAAAACGTGTTATATCATAAGTCCCAAACGCATTTAATACTTCACCAGAAACAAACATCTTAGAAATTTCTGAAGGTAAATTAGGATTAAAATTAGTTGTAACTATTTTATCCTCTGAATCTGATGTTTCTAAGTTATAAGATTCCGAAGTCACTTCTATATCTCTAACAGGATTTGTGGTAGTTATAAGACGAGAAGGTGAGTCTCCACTCTTACCTGAATCCATATCAAGATTAACTCCATTGGTACCATCATTCTCTAACTCGAGAACAATAAAATGTTCCATATCAAAATTATACTCAGGACCATAACCATCTTCCCAAGGGATATCAACATGGACTTCATCAGCAAAAGCTGCAGGAATGTTAATTTCGCCTGAGGCAATGATTTCACCATTTGTCATTGTTGTACCATCCCTTACAAAAATTTTCAGATGGCCTGCATTCCAATCAGTTGAACTTGCATAAAGATATATGTGAAATCCAATATTAGATCGGTATGACTTAACTGGTAAATCTGCTTGTAAACTATAATTTAATGCAAAGAAAACGCTACTTCCCGGTTGAATAGTAACTTCCTCAGCGTCTCCATGCCCTCCCGTCTCTTTAGTATGAAGTTTACCCACGCCATTTTGGCTATAAAGATAAAGTGATACATCTTGTTCCTGTCCCGTAACTTCTTCTGCATTAACTGGGGACCAAGAAATCAACACTCCAAAAAATGCCAGAGTCAAAATCACAGATAAGATTTTGTCGCGGTTCACACTTGATTGACCAATAAAAGGTCATAAATAGGTATCCCCTCACAAAAAAATGCCTGATTAGGGGTGAAACTGACCTATTTAGCTTTATTTTCCCACTTTCTTACTATGACTTCTAAATCCCTAATAAATTCGAATAAACGTGTACGTGCATGCTGCGGGATATTAGTATCATTTATTTGTTCTTCAAGCACTGAAATAGTGGAGTATACTCTTAGATCTAAATCATCTTTTTTATTCATTAAATAAGTCTCTAATCCAGTAAGTACATTAGACCTAACATTTCTTGGTACTGAAGTGTCTTCAGCAATTGAAACGCGAATGTCTTGTGATAACGTAGATATCATTTCTTCGACCATATTTATACTCCTGTAACAAGGCTCAGTGGCGACGCATTTAGGGGGTATGTATAAGAGTTAGGTTATCTTACCTTCAGAATTAATCTCTTTATTTCTTATTCTACTACTACTTACCCTATTACCATCCTGTGCCCTAATCATAGGTACTACTACTATTTCTAATTCTGTTTTTCCATCAGCTAAACGAATTTTGTTAATTTTTTGAGCTGTGGACTTAGTTTCATCGGAAACAATAATTGCCTCAAAATCCTCATCAATAACTGAAGGGCCCCAGTCATTTTCCAGAGGAACTATCTGAAACTTATCTAAAGATTTCATTGATTTTAACAAATTCTGAAGATTCACAAGGCGAATATTGTAGGGATTAATCTGGGTCTTGTTCCTGTTCTTTGAAGCTCTTGCGTCTGTTGTCAATCCAATTAGAACAATATCGCCTACTTCCAAAGCTCTCTGTAGTAAGGCTTTGTGACCTGAATGAAGAATGTCAAAGGTCCCACCCATACATACTCGACGAATCTGTTTCAAACGAGTTAACTATAATATAACCCTTTAACCAATTTGTGTTATAATATGGACCTCGAACACGATTTCAAGCCTTTTTTAATATTCGGAATTGTATTCACATTATGTTTAGTTATGGTAACGCTAGGTGGTATTGAATTAGCAGGTGTATGGATGGATGCAATGTATCCCATATTCTTTCTTTTTGCTGTGGCTGGCCTCTCTATAAGCTGGATTCGGTGGAAAAATCTTAATGAAAAAAGTTAATAAACTACATGGCCTGATTTGGAATGGGATTAAAATGAAACAATTATTCATTGTCGCGCTGCTTTTTCTACTACCGACGGCAATTGCTGAAATGTCACACACCCCTAAGGAATTAAGTGCAGGTGAAGAATTTACAGCATGGATTGATGCTGAAGATGACGTTAAGGCAATTACATTTTATGTATGTACTTTAGAAGAGCCATATACATGTTATAAACCTGAAACTGTTAATCGAAATGACACTGTTAATGGAAGATTTCAATTTACCTATGAAGTAAAGAATGATGATTATCCAGGTTACAAATATGAATTAGAAAAAGAGGATGATAGTACAGAAAAAATACCTGCAAGTGAATATAGTTATTACGAAGGGCTAGAAGTAGAAAAAATGGGAGACTCTTATTATTTCAAAGTCAATATTAAAGAAGCGAGTTCTGAAAATGATTCATTACTCACTGCACCAAGTATTATCACTGTTTTAATTCTAATCACAATTATAACAATTGCTGGTCGAAGATGAATTTTGGTGAAATTTTAATTTACCTAAATCCATTATTAGTTATTTCGGCAATTTATTTTGGGTACATACATATCAAGCTTAATGATAATTCGAATAAAAAAAACTTTGATACTCTACTTTATGTTATATTAAGTAATCACACACTTATTCTAATTTTACTTGTTTATTATTTTCTAAAAACGGATCTTAGATTTGAATATGTATCTGATTATTCCGCTGAACAATTATCTTTAGGATACAAACTAGCTGGCGTTTGGGCCGGTCGAGATGGGACCTTACTGATATGGTCATGGGCTACAATCTTAGCATTGGTTTGTGAGCGATTTTTTCATAAAGAAGATGATTCACAGAAAGAACTTACGTCCTTATTTGGATGTATGCTACTTCTCTCCCTATGTATTATTCAATTATACATAAATCCATTTAGATTAAATGAAGATTTACCAAATATTGGGAATGGACTCAATCCACTCTTATTATCTCCATATATGATAATTCATCCGCCTATTGTATTTATTTCATATGGAATGATTGTTCTCCTTTACGCTTCTGCAATGGCTTATTTAATTACAGAAAATAAAAATTGGACTAATACCATCAAACGATGGGGAAGAGGATCTTGGATTGGGATGAGTTTAGCGCTAATTATCGGAGGATACTGGGCCTATGTAACTCTCGGATGGGGAGGCTATTGGGCATGGGATCCTGTTGAAACCTCGGGACTTTTGCCTTGGCTGGCAATGACCACTCTACTTCACACATCTGTGATGTCACGGAGAAAAAAAGATTATCGAATACTAGGGCCTCTTTTAGCCATGTTCACATTTGTTCTGGTTCTTCTAGAATCATTTGTTACAAGAGGTGGTATCTGGTCATCAGTCCATTCTTTCATAATCGAGGATAATGGAGGTACTTGGAGTCGATTAAGATACGTTTTAGAAAATGATGTGTCTGTCAAGGGTTTCTTTGTGTTAATGCTTCTAACCCTGATTACTACCCTTGCCCTTGTTATTAAAAAATACAGAGAAAGAAAAGATGATAATAAACAATTTGAATACAAGCATATTGAAACAATTTTCAGTGAAGATAATACTTTTTTTGCTGCAATTTACACGCAACTTCTGATACTAACTGTAACTCTTGTTTTACTTCTGGTAAGAGCTAATGGATACTTATCTCCGGAAGTCTTTGAAATTAGACTTGCGCCATTTGTAATTATACTTGCTGCAGTTTTTACAATACATACTCTGAGACCATTTTTTGAATTACAGAAAATCTTAATTATTGTTGGATTGGCCATTGTTTTTAGCATAACATATGCGCTTATCACAGAAGGACGTAGTTGGATGGTTAGCGCTATGATTCCTTGGGCCTTAATTTGTGGATATTCTATATTCAGATATATGTGGAAATATAAAACCAAAAAATTACT
>JAPYSZ010000026.1 GCA_029941645.1 Candidatus Poseidoniia archaeon | reverse complement strand
AAGTTATAGACGCTGCTAAAACTAAGCCATTTGGATTTATGCCATTTTATCCAGGACCGGGGATGGGGGGGCATTGTATTCCCATTGATCCTTTCTACCTTTCATGGAAAGCAAAAGAATACAATACGGAGGCGAAATTTATTGAGTTAGCTGGTGAAATTAATAGAAAAATGACTGAAAATATAACTCATAGAATAGGGAAAGCGCTAAATGATGACAAAAAAAGCATTAGAGAAAGTAACATAATGATTCTGGGTGTTGCTTACAAAAAAGATATTGATGATATAAGAGAATCTCCAGCTTTAAAAATAATGGAATTACTACAATTCAAAGGAGCCAAAATCAGTTACCATGATCCCTATGTCAAAGAATTTAATTCCCAGAAAAGTTTAGAATTAAATACGGAAAATTTAAAAAATCAAGACGCCATTGTGATAACTACAGACCATTCAAACGTTGACTATGAACTAATAGGCAAACATGCCCGATTAATTATTGATACGAGAAATGTTATGGCTAATATCAAAGAACCAAAAGCCCGCGTGTTAAGGGCTTAGGTATGGGTGCTTTTCAAACTGTAAAACAAAATATTATAGAACGTTACAGTAATATTGTTGATAATTCCCCTAAATTTGCTAAATTCGTAAATGAACCATTAAAGCAATCTTTCAGAGTAAATACACTTAAAGGAGAAAAAGAAGAAGTATTAGAAAAACTAAAAACCTATGATTCCAAAATAGAGAAAGTCAAATGGAATGATAATGCTTTTGTATCAAATCTTACAAATTTAGGGAGTAGTATTGAACATTTTACGGGTCAAATTTATATTCAAGAATTAACCTCAATGATACCTCCATTAATTGTAAAAGATGTAATTGAAGAGAATAAAATTATAGATTGCTGTGCAGCGCCAGGCTCAAAGACCACCCAAATAGCAGATATGATGCAGAATAGAGGACATATCATCGCTAATGACTCAAGACATACAAGGATAAAATCACTAAGAGGTAATTTAGATCGTTTAGGTGTAACAAACACCACAGTATCATTAAGAGATTTTAAATCATTCCCAAACACAAAAGCTGAGTTATACTTAGTTGATGCACCTTGTAGTTCAGAAGGAACTATTAGAAAAAAAAATGCTGTAGCCCGAAAATGGAAAGAAAAAGACTATGAAAGATTTAGCAAACTACAGAAAGGTTTATTGAAAAAAGCCTGTCAAATGGCACCTAAAGGAAGTACAATAATTTATTCAACGTGTACATTTTCTCCAGATGAGAATGAAAAAATTGTTAGCGAAATTCTCACAGAAGAATCAATTGATCTTAAAAGAATTAATCTTAATGGATTAAAAACCGGAAAAGGGATAACTGAATGGAATGGACAAATATATGATAAAGAAGTAGAAAAATGTATGAGAATTTGGCCCCACCAAAATGATACTGATGGTTTCTTTGTAGCAAGGATGGAAAAATGTTAGCATCACTGAACCTTGAAAAAAAAACGCAAATTCTTGACTATTGCAAAGAAAGATTTGATATTTCAAAAAAAATATTTGATGATTATAATTGGTACCTTGGTTCAAAAAATAGAATTTTTATTGGTCCCGATAAAATTGAAAGAATAAATCCTGAAAGCATTGGAATATGTGTATTCCGATTAAATAAGACACCAAAACCAACAACGAATTTTCTTCAACTATTTGGAAATCAAATCTATAAAAATGTTATTGAATTGAATAAAAAACAAACAACCGATTATTGTAATGGTTTAAATCTAGAACCTGAAACGGATGTGAAGCCTGGTTTTGTAATAGTTAAATACAAAAAAATTACGTTGGGATGTGGCCATTGGAATGGAAATTTACTCAAGAATCAAATACCTAAGTCCCGATTTTGTAAAATAAATTATTTGTGAAGGGGTACTGCTTAATTATTGGTGCTTATAGGCCCTGAATGGACCAGATGACCTTTGATTTCAGAAGTGAAGATGATGAACCTGAAGAACCTCATGTCGAAGAAATTAAAGTAGAAAAAAAAGAAGTTAAAAAGAAACCAAAAAAGACTACTAAAGCCCATCAACTTGCTAAAGAGCAAAGAGATATTCCTGTTTCAGAATTTTTTGAACAAAATAGACACATTTTAGGATTTGACAATCCCACACATTCCTTGATAACTGCTGTGAAAGAAGGTGTTGACAACAGTCTTGATGCATGTGAGCAGGCTGGAGTTCTTCCTGAATTGAAAGTAGAAATTGGAACTCTTGGTAAAGATGAACTTAGTATTGCAATTGAAGATAATGGACCTGGAATAGTGGAAGAAAATGTACCAAATGTATTTGGAAGATTACTGTATGGTTCAAGATTTGGTAGTGGAAAGCAGTCAAGGGGACAACAAGGTATTGGAATCTCTGCGGCTATAATGTATGGACAACTAACAACTGGAAGATCCGCAATCATTAGTACAAGAATATCTGAAGAACATCTAGCAACTAGAATAGCAATGAAACTCGATACTAGAAATAATAGAGGTAATGTTGAAAGAACTGAAGATTTTGTTTGGAAAAATGAAAACGGTGAACCTGATGAAGATGGAATCTATCCTGAGAAATATCATGGAACAAGAGTTGAATTTGCAATCAAAGGCAGATACAGAGAAGCTAGACCTTCTGTATTAGAATACCTAAAATCAACTGCAATAGTTAATCCGCATGCTAAAATAATTTTTACTAACCCTGATAAGAAAATATTCTTATTTGATAGAGGAAGTTCTGATCTTCCAAAACTTCCAAGTCAAGGAGTTAAACCTCATCCACATGGTGTTGAATTGGGACAATTGATGAGAATGGCTCATCATAGTAAAGAATACCAAATGGGGCATTTTCTACGTAAAGATTTATCATCTATGGGTACTAAAAGTATAAGTGACGTTTTGATAAAAGCTAGACTCTCTCCTTATGTAAGGCCTCAAGATATAACTAGATTAGAAGCTAAGGCATTGATTGATGCATTCAAAACTACATCAATCAGAACGCCGACAAGTGGAATTTTAGTACCAATTGGGCCTAAATTAATCAAGCTCGGATTGAAACAAGTTTTAGAAGAATACAGACCCGAGTTTTACACCTTACCAATTAGTAGAACGCCTTCAGTTTTTGCAGGAACTCCATTTCTTGTTGAAGTAGGAATGGTTTATGGTGGAAATCTACCAAAGGATCAACCTGTCCAAGTTCTAAGATTTGCAAATCGTGTTCCGCTACTTTATCAGGCCGGTGGTTGTGCAATTACAAAAGCTGTTCAAGGAATTAACTGGAGAACTTATGGATTAGAACAGAAAAAAGGAAAGGGAACACCAAGCGGCCCTGCAATAATTTTAGTACATGTAGCATCAACGAACATACCCTTTACATCTGAAGCTAAAGAAGCAATTGCAGATATTGAAGAAATAAAGAAAGAAATAAAATTAGCTTTAAGAAATAACGCAAAAACATTGTCAAGGCATCTTAAAAAACAAAAGAAAAGAGCAAAAGTTAGTGAAAAATTTGACTTAGTGCAAAAAGTTTTACCTGCTATAGCTGAAAAAGCTTCAAGCATAGTAGGGCAACCTGTACCAAATTTAGACAAAGTTGTCGCCGCTATAATGGATGTTGTTTGGATTGAAGAAGATATTGAATTTAAAAATGACCGAATTGAAGTTGAAATAAAAATAATAAATTATCGATTGCGATCGGCAAATTTCAAATTGAGAGTAGCGGTTCCAGGACATGAAATAAAAGAGGCTGAACCAAAGCCTGGAAAACGTGAAGGAAATCATGTCGTATGGTCTGTTGGGTTGCCAACTACTGAATCGACAAAATATAAATTTACTATTCCTGAAGGAAACCGAAGTAGCTTTGAAGGACTAGAATTATGGGTAGAGGGTATTGACTCAACCAATATTATCGGAGCTGAACCATGGACTGGAGTAATAGATTCTGGCATAAGTGAAGCGATAGAAGCTGAAAAACAAGGCTTAGCCTAGTTATGAAACTCCCCAATAATTTACGGAAGAAAAGAGGATTTTTAGAACTAAAATATGGCAAATACTGGGTTGCCTGGAATCCTTATCATTCCAAATTAGCGGCGTATGTATTAGGAAAAGGAAATCACTGGCCATTTGCAAAAGAAAGTACCGTTCTATATCTAGGAGCTGCAGAAGGAAATACAGTCAGTTTTTTGAGCAAAATATGCATAGAAGGTAGGATTGTTGGTGTAGACATTTCACCTACAGCAATGGCTGAACTCATTGTTTTAGCTGAAAAAGAAAAAAACATAATACCTTTTCTAGGTGATGCACATTTTCCAAGAACATACCAACCTCATGCAAATATACCTGATATCTTATATCAAGATATAGCACAACGTGACCAATTAGATGTTTTTATTCGAAATTATCTTTTCTTTAAACCAAAATGTGGTTTCCTTATGATAAAATCACGTTCAATGCCTGGAAAAGATGAAGATATCTTTGATACTGTAGAAAATAAACTAAAAACTGAATTTAATAACGTTGAAATAATAGACATTAGAAAATGGGCAAAGGGTCACAAAGCATACTACGTACAATAATGGAGCCATCGGTGGGAATCGAACCCACGACCTGCGCCTTACCAAGGCACCGCTATACCCCTTAGCCACGATGGCTCTCTTGCGGCGACGGAGAGGGTCTAAAAAGAGTTTATCACAAACTTTTGCTTTTTTGGAATGTATTACCCATAATCTATTACACCCGTCGCTAATGGGTGGTAAATGGTTTATCGAAAAACATGGTAAATTACATAACTGATAGAAAAAGCAAGAAGGAAGTATTGAAAGGTTTTGAACCACTTATTAGAAAATGGTTCAATTCAAAATTTGATGATTTGACACCGCCTCAGTCCATGGCTGTTCCATTAATTCATAATAAGGAAAATGTTCTAGTTTCTAGTCCCACCGGATCTGGAAAAACGTTAACTGCTTTTCTCAGTATTATAAATGATTTCTTGAAAATACACCGCGAAAGTAAATTTGAGGATGGAGTTCATGCCATTTATATTTCGCCTCTCAAAGCATTAGCAAATGATATTGATAGAAATCTAAAACAACCTCTAAATGAAATGATGAAAATAGCGGAAGAATTGGATATAGATGTACCTGAAATTAAAGTCGCTGTGAGATCAGGAGATACGTCCCTTAAAGAAAGAGCTCGAATGGTTAGAAAACCACCACACATTATAATCACCACACCCGAAAGCTTAGGTTTGCTCTTATCATCCAAAAAATTCAGAGACCATTTCCGAAAAACAAGATACATTATCTTAGATGAAATACATGATTTAGCAAATAACAAAAGAGGAACCCATCTTTCCCTTTCAGTTGAACGATTAGCGCAACTTATTGACAATGAGCCTGTGAGAATTGGGCTGTCTGCGACACAGGCTCCTATTGAAGATATTGCAGGATTTTTAGGAGGATATAATAAAGGAAAACCTAGGCCTGTGAATATAGTAGATGTTAAAGAAAGAAAACACCTTGATCTCAAAGTTATTTGCCCGGTTGATAATTTAACGTTACATTCTACTGAAGTAATAAATTCAAAAATGTATGATTTACTTGTTGATTTAGTTAATGATCACCGTACAACTTTGATTTTTACTAATACAAGATCTGGAACTGAATCAATTGCAATCCAACTTAAAGAAAGAGGGATAGAAAAATTGGCCGCACACCACGGATCCCTATCCAAAGAAATGCGTTTAGATGTTGAAGAAAAATTAAAAGGTGGTGAGATGGATGTTGTTGTCTCATCGACAAGTCTTGAGTTAGGAATTGATATAGGGTATGTTGATTTAGTTGTTCAAATTGGGTCACCTAAATCTATTGCTAAAGGATTACAAAGAATTGGCAGAGCTGGACATGATCTAAAAGCCATATCCAAAGGAAGATTAGTTGTCTTCGATCCTGATGATTTGGTTGAATGTGCTGTTTTGGTTCGATCTGCGTATAAAGGCCAGATTGACCGTGTATCAATACCCGAAAAAGCAACTGATGTTCTTGCACAGTCAATAATTGGAATGTCTCTTGATCGTAATTGGAACAGCGATGAAATGTATGAATTGGTTGTCTCTGCATACCCTTATCGAAATTTAACAAAACATGAGTTTCTGGATGTTCTAGATTTTTTAGGTGGGAACGCGTTAGAAAAACATGGTGTGTATCCAAAAATTTGGTATAATAAAAAGGATAAGGACATAGGAATAAAGAGAGGATCACGCCAAATTTATAACATGAATATTGGAACCATTCCTCAAGAAATAAACTACACCGTTGTGCTGGAAGGAAGAGGAGCTCAACTTGGGAATTTGTCAGAAAAATTTGTTGAGAACCTTTCAAAAAATGATATATTTGTTTTAGGTGGAAGAACTTACCAATTTTTAGAATGTAATAGAACAACCGTAGTTGTAAAAGATGGGCTTGGAAGAAAACCAACTGTTCCCTCATGGTCTGGGGAAATGTTGCCCCGTTCGTTTGATTTATCTGAATCAGTTGGCAAATTTAGAGCTGAAGTAGAAAATAAACTAGAATTAGATGAAGAAGAAATTATTGAATGGCTTAAAAAAGAGTTTAGGCTGGATAAAGGCGCTGCTAAAACTATTATTTCACATTTAGATGAGCAAAAGAAGATTTGCGGATTTGTACCTTCAGACAAACAACTAATGGTAGAAGGTTATATCGATAACAGAGGTCGAAGTGGGGCTATTTTTCATTTCCCCTTTGGAAGAAGAGTAAATGATGCACTATCTAGAGCATTTGCTTTTAAACTAGGTAAAGAAATTGGAAGTAGTGTTCGAATATCTCTCAGTGATGATGCATTTCTGCTGACTTTCCCAAGTAGATTAGCTATTGAAGGAATTGCTGACAGATTATTGCCAAAGTCATTAGAACCTCTATTGAGAAAAGCGATTACAAATACTGAAATCTTTGCACAACGATTTAGACATTGTGCAAATCGTTCGTTTATGGTTTTACGTAATTACAAAGGAAGAGAAATATCATTACCAAGACAACAATTACGTACCTCTCAAGTTTTAGAAGCTATAAACGAAGTAGATTCATTCCCTATGTTAGAAGAAGCATATCGGGAAGTCCTCTATGATGCCTTTGATTTGAAAAATGCGCAGATTATTATTGATGATATTCTGAAAGGAGAACGGAAAATAAAATACAGAACGTATTCACCAGTTCCATCCCCTCTCTCGCACAGCCTAATTCTTTCAGGATTAAGTGATATTGTGCTAATGGAAGATCGATCGGCACTTCTAAGAGAATTGCATGCTCAAGTTTTAGGAAGAGTTCTAGAGCAAGGAGATGGAGATAAACCAAGATTTGAGAAGGAACTAATAGATGGACATTTTAATGAAAAAAGACCGATTGTTGGAACAAGAGAAGGGATAATTCAAGCCATCAAACAAATTGGAGGAATTTATTTACTTAACGATAGAGAAAAATCAATCTACAGAATGTCAGATATGGCTGCAACTGAAATGCAAGAATTATGTCATGAAATGATAAAAGAAAAAATTGTTGAATCTGTATGGACTGGAGACAAAGATAATTTATTTGTTGTACCTGAACTAGTACCATATTATCAGGTAATTTATGCAATAGATAAAAAATTATCTAAAGAAGCAGAAAATGCATACCTAAAATTAAACGGTGTCAAAGATATTAAACCAAAGAAAATTTGTAAAGAATTAGAAAAAAGATATCTAATTTGTAAAACCCCTGATGGTGTTCGCAAAAGAGAAATAGTAAAAACAATATCGTATGAGAAAGCACTAGATTGGTTGATTACTAGTCACCTGGGTTTTGTTGGACCTCAGTCTAAAGAAGATATTGCACTTGATCTTAGATTATCAGAAGACATTGTAAGCCAATCACTCGATGAACTTGAGGAACAAGGTACTATACAAGGTGGAAATTTTATACTTGGTAGAAGCACACCTCAATATTTACTGGCTGAGGATGTAATTTATTTAGAGGCTCAATCTCTAGGAGACGTAGATGTTGTTCCGGAAAAAATATTAAGAGAATATCTTGATTATAAGATTTTTAAGAAATTTCCAAATCTTCAAACACTATTTGAGCAACATAATGATGTGCCGTCTCCAAGAACCGTCTTTCACAGATTGGATAATCCAAATTTAGATGAATGGTGGGAATGGAGAGACTCTGATGCTATTTTGCAAGGGAGATTTTCTGCAGGAAAACTAAGATATGTTCCAGCAAACAAAATAGGCATGTACCAAGCTTTGTTCAGAAAAGAACCTGATGGCAAAATCCAAAACCTCATAGTAGATATGCTCAGAAGAAGCCCACCACTTTCAAAAAGTGAAATTTCAAAAGAATTAGAGGTTAAAACCGAATTAATTGATGGTGCACTGCGGGCTCTTGAAGAAAAATTAATGATTCATCGCTATAATAGACATAGAAATCCATGGACTACTCATAACCGTTATAGATTACTTAATGAATATTCAGCACCCGAACTACCTGAGAAACAAATAGTTCTCAACCAATTAAGAAGTACTGGACCTCTAACTTTTGCTGAACTTAGGAGAGAATGTGGATTACCACTAAATGTTACAAGAGCAATTCTAAATAATTTGCAAGAAGAAGATTTGGTAGCAAAGATTGTTGTTGTTGGAGCCACTCGTTTGTTTGAATATTGTTTAAAAGAAGAATTAGAAACTATTAAAAATACAAAAGAAGAGAAGAAAGTGAGGGTTATTTCATGGAGAGATCCGATGCTTACACATATCCGTAGAGAAATGTACTCTAGCTATGGGGAAGCTTGGACAAATCCCATTATTCAAGGAGGAATGGTTGCTGGATATATGGAAGCTTGGGCGATGTCAGGCTTGCTAGATATTAGAGAAGTTGTTTTAGATGAGAATACCAAAATTGGTGATTTCTTAGATGGTTTAGATGAATTTTCAACTTATCAAGAAAATTTCCATAGCAATATAATCAGAGTGAAAGCATTTGCAAATACAAAAGTTGAAGATTTAGATAAATCTATTGTAAAACAATTCGAAGACAAAGGATATCAACGAATTAGAAACTGGCTGGTTAAAGGTCCAGTAATAAACCGTGAATATCAGGAGAGAGAAATATATGGATATTTATTATGGAGACAAAGAATACACCCTGAGAAAAGATTCCCAAATGCAGCAGAAGCTTTTCGTGAACTGGGAGGTGTACGCTCGGAATATGAACTGTCACTGAGAGTTCAAGGGCGTTTCTTCCATCCTAAAGACTATGGAAATGAAATGGAATTAGTACAGGGTGTAATGATTCCAGGATATTCAACTTATTGTAAGGTTAATGACGCTATTGTTTATCGGGATGCACGAAATGTGTCACCTGAGCCTGAGGATAGACGATTATTAGCTCTAGCGATTGATTCGAAAGGATTGCCAAGAGAAGAACTATATCGAAGGAGTGGGATGGATCCTGATTCATTCAAGCTTTCATTGGCTAGGTTATATCAATCACTAAATTTAGTAAGAACTACTAGAGGAAATTATCGGACATTACCTGTTAATCGAATTTATGAATCTGAAGAAGCAAGATTTAGAGTTGTTAAACGTCTAATCTTGTCTTTTGGTATAGTTTCAGCAGAAGGTCTTGGAATGCTTCTAAAGGGAGAGATTCCTATGGCTGAACTTAGAGGTATCTTACTTAAACTTGAAAAAGAAAATATATTGGTCAAAGGTTTTCTGAAGGAAGGAAGTGAGATATTATACTGGATTGTTAAAGAGGATCTAAACTATATCAAAGGACATTTATTTCAAGGTAGTTTTGTACTAAATCAAGGCGATCGATTAGCCCATTATCTCAGTGAAGATGTTAAACAAAAATTTGGATTAGGTGCCTGTAATGTAATTTTTAGTTCAACTCGAATGACGGGAGCTTTTAAAATGTCTAAAAGAGGGAAAGAAGTTGTAATTACTGAATTTGTAGGCTCCAATCATGAAAGACATGTTATTGAAGCATGGTGTAGACAGTGGAGATTGAACTTGGAATGGGAATTGAAATCTGAAGAAAAAGTAGAAATCTAAACGAATTCTCGGTAGACCGAGTCAGGTATACTTGTATGCACTTTGTAGACCTGCTTCTCAGATAAAATATTGTTTTCAATAGCCTTAAATGTTTTACGAGGAACTGTTTTAGGACCCATAACTGCGCCAGGCCTTTGAGGATCATCCAAATAATCCGTTTCCAACATAAAATTAGAATTTGTATTAGAAGCATATTCTATATTGGTGGATGAAGAGATTATTGAAACAACGATTCCACTTGGATTTTCAATAGCTCCTGGCCCACCATAATGCTTTACCAACCTGTTTTTTGGAAAATTAGCTTTGGACGCTATAGAAGAAATATCGGCCATAACTTCGGGGGTTCCTGATTCCGTATGTAGAACTGCGGCCGCATCAACATCCCTGGCACGCTTTAATGATTCCAACAAAACCTGATTAGATAAATCCCAAACAGACTTATCGACATCGAAATGTGGACGGCCTAATTCACCTAGCCCTACTATCAAATTTTCATCAACTAATGTTGTACAAAAATCAACTGCATCAAGATAAAGCTCCGATGCTTCGGTCTTTGTTTTAAATTCAAGCATTTTGACTAAATCAATTGGGTGTGGAGATGCTACTACAGCAACTTTAGCTCCAACATCCCTTGCTTTATTTGCCAAATTTAGTGTTGTATTGACCTGCTCCTTGAACTTATCTATTTTTTTCCAAGGAGTGTAAGGTTTGTTTACTATGACTAACCTTGTCCCTCCTGCATTCAGAAAATCCTTGACCGCTAAATCTTTACGGCCTTGAGGGTCTAAATGAAAATGATTGTCTGTTATTTCCACTTTTGTCGTAAATAGATGACTACGTATAGGCTTTACCCAATCCTCAACATAATATTTATATCGCACGCTTGTTTGAAGAAAACTCTGATATGGGCTCCGTAAAGAATTTGGCGATTATGGCTTTGCTAATTGGCATTAGTTTTGTCATGAGTGCAGCTTCTGCCGACCATGACTCTGACCACGAATATGATTTTAGAGTTTCTGATGATCCTGGGGATGAAGTGTCTGTAGATCCTGAAGCCACGATTGAGCTAAAAGTAGAAATTGAAAATTATCTAGATGCTGAACACGAATTTGAAGTGTTTATCACAAATTCAGACGATTTAGATGATTATGGGTTAGAAATGTGGTGGAGTAATGATGGACAAGATGAACTCACTTCGCAATCAACACAGCTTCCTTCCATAGATGTTTCAAAAAATTCTGTGCAAGCCGGCATCACTATTACGATTCAGGCAACTGAAAATGCAGTTTATGGTTCATATGGTGTGAATCTAAAGTGTAGAGACAAAGATAATAGTGATCCCGAAGGTACAAAACAAACTCTGGAACTAACTGTGAATGTTAATGAAAAATCTGCTGTTTCTCTAAATATTGCAGAGAGTGGTAGTACTGAAGGATCTATAGATATTGATGGAGAAACCACTTACCAAGTCAAAATTAACAATGATGGAAACAAAGAAGATACCTTTAGTTTATCCATTTCTTCAAACTCTTGGGATGCAAGCTTTGAAGACGATTCAATAACCATTGCTGCCTTTTCAAACCAAATTGTAACTTTGACTGTCGAATCTGAGAACGGAGTAGAATACGGAGATAGTGATGACTTAACCGTAATTGCAACCTCTGGAAATGATGGTAGTATTAATGGAAATTTAGATATAACTACCTATGTCAGAGTCCTCTATGGAATTGGTCTTACCACCACATCAAGTGATGTCTCAGGACAACCTGGCGATACAGTAACATTCAATTTTAGAATATTAAACAAATGGTCAGACGACATTGTATACGAGATAATTAAAATCGACTGGTACCAAGGTAGCGTTGACAACAGACCTGAAAATTGGGGATTTGATGATAAGAGTCCAGGCACTCTAGATGCTTTCACTGAAAGTTCTTCAGCTAGGGTTTCGATAGATATTTCTTCAGGTGCAGATGCTGGTGACGTGGTTACCGTGATTATAAAGGCTAGAGTCATAGGTGACAGTGATGATATTGGGGCTATAGAATTAGAAATCGAAGTGACTGTGAAAGGTGAATACAACGTACAGATAGTTTTACCTAAAAGTGATCAGATTGATTTAGATTCTGGAAAAACTGTCAGTATCTCCAATTATGTTAGAGTTCACAACTTTGCTGATGTGAGTGATTTAGTAGAAATTACTGCTAGTTGGGAAATGGGAGGTAATGATTGGGAACTCAGTATTCCCGACCCAATAACCATAGAAGCCTCAGGTGAAAAACCAATATACCTAAGTGTTAAGGCTCCAGAGAGTCAAGCTGGAAATCAAGCAATGTTAAAGATTCGAGTGCAATCAAGCGGCGATTCCACGAAATTTGATGAAAGGACAATAACTTTTAGAGTTAATACCGCATCAAGTATAGTAGGACCTGAAACTGAAAAGGTGTCTGAAGAGAATGATTTCCCAATTAATCCAATCTACTTGGTTTCGATAGTCCTTATAATCGGACTTGGAAGCGCCGCAGTATTTGGACTCTCACAAAGGTCCAAAGGAGCTTTTGGAGGGGCTGACGAACTAGTTAATGACTTTAGTGATGAATGGGCAGGTATGGAAGGTGCCGCACCCCCTCCTGCAGCACCACCACAGGCACCTCCTCCTGCAGCACCACCACA
>JAPYSZ010000025.1 GCA_029941645.1 Candidatus Poseidoniia archaeon | reverse complement strand
CGCCGAGGGAGGGCTAATGAAGTACGACATAGTTTGCGCACCTTCATATTCACTTATAGAGATGAATCTGAATGAAGGTGAATCTGTAATTGTTGAACCCGGATCTATGGCTTGGATGGATACTACGATAAAGCCTAAAACTGAGATGAAAGGAGGATTTTTTGCAGGAATCACGAGAAAATTTGGAGGCGAGAGTTTCTTTCTAAACACATATACTGCTGAAGGAGGTTCTGGGACTATAGGAATTGCTCCAGGATATTCAGGAGATATAGTTGTACGTGAATTAAATGATGAAACATTGTATATGGAAAGAGGAGCTTATCTTTGCCATGTAGGAAACATAGAGACAAGTGCGACATGGGAAGGTTTTTCAGGTACATTTGCAGAAGGAATGTTTGGATTGAGAGTAAGTGGTACGGGTTTACTTTTCTTTGGTTCATATGGTGATATTCAAGAAGTTGAAGTTAATGGTTCATACACAGTAGATAATGGCTATGCTGTAGCTTGGGAGAGTTCATTAGATTATAGTATTGCAAGATCCGGAAGAACGATACGTAGTTTTCTTTTTGGTGATCAATTAATATGTAAATATCATGGTAATGGAAAACTGTGGATACAAACTAGAAGTCCTAGGAATTTGGCTGCATGGGTTCACCCATTTAGGCCAGTCCAAAGCAAGAACGATTAATCTAAGAGTAATTTTCAGGCCTTGGCATTTCAGCTTTTAGACCCTTTCTTTTTCTTATTTCTTCAGTAATGCCATCGATTAATTCTCTTGGTAATGCCTCATAACCTGCAAATTCAGTACTCCAAAGAGCCCTTCCACCAGTTGCCGATCTTATTTCACTTGCAAATCCAAACATTTCCTTAACTGGTGCTTTTGCAGTAATAATCGCCATATCTCCTTCAGTTTCCATACCTGCAATTTCAGCTCTTCTTTGAGACATTTCACCAGTAACTGAACCCATTAAATCTTGAGGAACATTAATGTAAACATGTTGTTTTGGTTCTAACAAAACTACACCAGCTGAAACTAATGCACCATTAATTGCATTTCTTACTGCAGGTATAGTTTGTGCTGGTCCTCTGTGAATGGCATCTTCGTGAAGTTTAGCATCATTTAATATGATTTTTACACCCATCATCTTCTCATTCGCCCTTGGTCCTCTTTTTACTACTTCATTAAAAGCTTCAATTAGCAATTCTCTGGTTTCAAATAAATTTTGAATACCTTTTGTAGCATCAATAAATACACATCCATTTTCGATACATAGAACACCTCTTCCATGAACTTTCGTCCAGCCCATGTCAATTAGTTGCCTAGCAACATCTTTTGCTTTCTTAATATTTCCAGAGGGAATAGTTCCATCTACAATAGCTTCTCGAATATCCACTTCTAAGGGTTCAACAGTGATATAGTATCTGTTGTGTTTATTAGGTGATTTACCTTCAAAGTTTCCAGGAGATTTCATGGCTACAGTTTCCCGATAAACTACAATAGGTGGCGATGTAGTAATTTCCACTCCATGCTCATTTTTTATTCTATATTCAGTAATTTCTAAATGTAACTCTCCCATTCCAGACATTAAATGTTCTCCAGTTTCTAGATTACTATCAATTTGGATGGATGGATCAGATTTAGCAACTGCCCGAAGAACTTCTACTAGTTTAGGTAAATCTTTGGTATGTTTTGCTTCAATGGCAGTAGTTACAACTGGGTCAGAATTATGTACAATTCGCTCAAATGGAGTCATTTCTTTATTTGAAGAAACAGTTGAACCAGATTGTGCATCTCTTAACCCTGAAACTGCAATAATATTTCCAGCCGTTACAATCTCAGTTGCGATACGATCACCGCCAACGAACATACCTACAGACTGTACTCGATTTGCATTTGGCATTCCTGCAACGTACATTTGATCTCCTTTCTTAATCGATCCTGAAAACAATCTTCCAACTGCAATTTCACCTGCATGAGGATCCAAAACAACTTTAGTTACCATAAATGCAGAATCACCATCAGCTTTAGCATTTACCATCGATTGACCAATTTCTTCTTCAGATTCTCCTCTCCAAATGTGTGGTATTCTATATTTCTGTGCAACATTTGCAGATGGTAATTTTTCAACGATCATATCGAGTAATACTTCATGCAATGGAGCAGCTTGAGCTAGTTCCTTTCTTTGTTCTTTCGCCATGAAGTCATAAATTTGTTTAAAATTGACATTTTTCTTTGCCATGAATGGAATTGACGTAGCCCAATTATGATATGCCGATCCAAAAGCTACAGTTCCAGTCTGTGCATCTACCATCCAGTCTTTTTTGAATTCATCTGGAACTATTCTTGAAATCAGTTTATTGACTTCTGTAATTATTTTTCCAAATCTTTGCATCATATCTTCAGGAGTGACCTGAAGTTCTGCAATTAATCTGTCTACTTTGTTTATGAACAATACAGGTTTGACTTTTTCTTTAAGAGCCTGTCTAATCACAGTTTCTGTCTGTGGCATTATGCCTTCTACAGCACAAACAACGACGATTACTCCATCTAAAGCCCTCATAGCTCTTGTTACGTCACCACCAAAATCTACGTGACCTGGTGTATCAATTAGATTAATTAGGTAATCATTACCTTTATGTTGGTGAACCATCGATGCATTTGCAGCATTGATTGTTATACCTCTTGCAGATTCTTGCTCATCAAAATCAAGCATAAGCTGTTTGCCAGCTAAATCTTCAGACATCATACCAGCTCCAAAGATTAGATTGTCAGAAAGTGTAGTCTTTCCATGGTCAATATGTGCAGCGGTACCTATGTTGCGTATATAATCGAGCTTCGTGAATAAAGCAGTTGCACGCTTTATGTTGTCTTCTTTACGGCCCATTTTTTAGTCCACTTTAGTTATGTGCAGCTTCAGCTTGACGTTCCAATTCTTCCTTTTTACCTATGGCATAGGAATCTGGATTGCCTTCAGATGCTAGCATTAATTCTCGAGATAATGATTTCTCGATTGAACGCTGTTTTTTAGATGATTGAAGAGCACCAATACAGAGATTTCGGATTGCTGTATCTACTCTCCTTGTTGGAGAAACGTCAACTCCACTGTAGACTCTAATTCCACCGTATCTAAGTGATACGACTGCAGCTCTTGGAGCTGAGTTTTCTAGAGCTTGAACCATAATTTGAGCAGGATTTGTTTTTTTCTTAGAATTTATAATATCAAAAGCATTTTTCATAACATTGTAAGCTTGTGCTTTCTTTCCAGTATATTTTTCCGATCTCATCAAATTGTTTATGAATCTTTCAATAACAGAGAGGTTTCTTCTTCCAAATCTCTTTTTGGAATGTCTGCCACCAGTATGAGGCACTTGAAAAGCATCTAAGTTGATGTATTTCTCTAAGGTTGTATCTTCAATATTAACTTCAGTTAAATCCCATTTCCCAAACAAGGGTACGACTGGCATATCAGGCTCTGGAGCAATAACTTCCTCTTCCACAGAATTCTCTTCAACTTCAGCCATAATCACCTAATTGGTTTTTCTTTCCTACCACGGACCATTTCTCTCAGCGATACATTGTTTACTTTGGCTACCCTGTATCTGACACCGGAAAGATCACCGTATGATCTTCCCATTCGCCCTCCGACGCCTTCTATAAGAACTTCGTCGTGTTCATCGATAAAACTTATTGCTAAATTACCAGGAGCTAGTGCAGTTACTTGTCTCCCATTTTTGATTAATTGAACTCTCACACATTTTCTAATACCTGAATTGGGCTGTTTTGCTTCAACACCCACTTTTTCAACTACAATTCCCTTAGCTTGAGGTGCCCCTTGTAGAGGATCAGCCTTTTCTTTGAGCTTCATGACTCTCTTTCGATAGTATCGGTCATTCCACCTTTGTTTTTGGCGTTTATTACGCTGACTAGATGCAGTGTAGAGTCCCTTTGCCACTTGTTATTTTCCTTCCTGAAAAGACAGGATTGCTCGCGAGAAGGGGGCTGTATATATACTGTTCGGCTTTTCGTTGAGTGTTTATTTTTTTCCAATCAAAAAGCTGGGTAAACCTTTTGTTCAGTAACCTTGCAAGGGGTTCAAGCCACCGTAGCTTAGCCCGGTTGAGCGGCTGACTTGTAATCAGCAGGCCGAGGGTTCAAATCCCTCCGGTGGCTCCAACCATTTGTTCTTATTTAGGCATACATTTGCGGTTTTATCTTGAGGTAAAGTAATAAGATAGAATGTTGCGCAGTACATCAGTAAAAAATGATATATGGAAACCTGTCAAACTTTTGGCTCGACAATCTGTAGAAGGTCCTATCTTACATTCATCATGTAACTTTAGAGGAGATATAGTAGCAGTTCTGACAGCATCGGGTTTCAGCATATTTAATAATCGTGAATTATTATGTTCGATTTCCTTAGATGGTGGAAAAAAAGTACATGTTACGGAAGATTCTAGCAGTATTTTTGTATTGACTGGTGAAAAATTATATTGTTATAATGCATGGGGTGAGATTAAATGGGAGTATGATGAAATTGACAATCAAACGTTTATAAGTATAAGTAAATCTGGAAACAATATAGCTTTATCAAAGGGAAATAACTTACAGGTTCTAAATCGTTTTGGGGATTTAAAATCTAATATTAGTTTCGATTCTGAAATATTATCTTTATCACAGTCTCCCAATAAAACAATTGCTGTTTTGACTTCGAATTTTCTTATTATAATTGTAAATGGTGAAGAAAAATATAAAGTAGATAATAAAAGGCAACATTTGTTTGTTCATAGTTCATCCGATAACATAATGGCAACATCTAAGGATTCTATGGCAGCATTTTCTTATTCAGGTAATGAATTGTGGGCCAAAGAGTGTAAGGTAGATAATCTTACGTTTTCGAACGGTGGAATTAAGCATGTATTTGTTAAGGACTCTAAAACACTCGTTTGCCAAGATAGAAATGGTGATAAGATATGGGATTATAGTTCCCGAGAGGATTTCGATGGTGCAACAATAATCGAATCTGGAAAAATGGTCGGTATTTTTTCAAATAATGTATTTCATGTAATTGATGAAATCGGGCAACAGTCGTGGACATACCAAGCTAGAGAGCGGATTGTTAATTTTTCATTTTCAAATCATGGTGGTGATGTGATTCTAGCCTCGGAGAATAAAGTCCATTGGTTTCAGAATGAAGGTTTTCTTAGAATGCAAATGGATGATGCATTTAACAAAGCGGAGAATTTATTTGAAAAGGTGTCGATTTATGAGCCTAATCTAGAATCTATAAATCACGATATTCAAAAGGCACGATCAATGCAAACTGGAAATTTTAATTTGGTTAGTGAATCGTTTCAATTGATTTATGAAGTAAACAATCGATTATCGTCACTTCAACAAAGGCATGTTGGGTATTTGGATGCACTGCCTGCTTTTTTGGAGGCGTTAGGTCTCCGAGGCGCTCAGACAGATGAAATGATTCCATTGCTTTATCCGTATTACTCATTACATAGTGATTTACAGGAAACATCCTATATTGATAAATCTATACAAAAAGCAGAGAATGTAATTAACAAGCTCACCAGATTCGATAATATTCCTTCTCCAAAATCAGGCTTAAGTTCCGATAGTCACAAAAAATTATTGAGGGATGCCAAAATCGAAGTTTTATCAGAGATGGATAATTTACGAGGTCTTATTGAAAGTACGGAAAAAGATATCAAGTCTTTAGAAAACAATGTCAAAATCCTTATTATCGATTGGTTAAAAACAGCTGAATTAGATTCCGAGCCAAAGCCATTTTTATCTACTTATCAGAAAAGTTCAGACATCCGTGAATCAAAAATCCAAATAATAAATGATAAAATAGATAATCATATTGCATTTGTAAATTATAATGATGATCCTAATCTTCTTGTTTTGGCATCTTCTAGTTTTTCTGCAAAAGAGAGTGTCAGCTTAAATTTAGATATAAAAAATGTATCCAGCCAAAAAATAGACAATATTTTCTTACGCATCAAAATCGAAGGAACTGGCATTAGTCTCGCAGAGCCCCCTTCCGGTGTTATTAGATTGAATCATTTAAAATCTAGTGAATCAGTTTCACCTTCGTTTAATTTTAATCCCGTAAATCGTTCATTTACAAAAATAGCTATGGTTTTACAATATCATGATGAACTATCCCGACTTCATACAATATGGTTAGGAGAAATTGAGGCCGATTTCTTAGGTTGTTATATTCAACCGTTGGAATTAGATGCTTCAAAACATGATGCTTTACGATTAGATTACAAAGATAATACTACACATTCGGTGGTTAATATAGAGGGTTTATCTATAAAGAAATTAACAAATATTTCAAAAAATTTACCAGGCCTTTATCTTTGTGATAGCAAAATTGAGAATACACGTTCTATACTTTATCACTCAGGCAAATCCAGTTTAGATGATTCACAATATTTATCTATGATATTCATAAGAACAGTTGGAAATGAAGATTCTTTGAGAACAGTTTTAGAGTTGATATGCCACGCACCCAATTTAGATAATTCTGTGGAACTTAAGGAGGAATTATTGTCATACTTAAAAGATAAATTTCTTGCAGCTAGTGGTCGTTTAGTTTAATATTCACGCCATCGATGCTTACATTTTGTACATTGATAGAATCTAGTAGTGGGTTCATCTGCAGCTCTTGTTTGTCTAAGATAGAATGTGGCCTCATTATGCTTGCATTTTTCACAAATAATTTTAGTTTTTGGCAAGGTGCCTTCAATTCCTTCAGTTACAACTATTTTTCTATCTTTCTGTTTTCTTTTAGTTATAAGTTCTTTACCTTTGCCTTCAGAGTGTCTACAATTTGGTCTTTTACATTCTCTCTGCCCTGTGGCTCTATTCAAAACAAGCATTGATTTACATTTTGGACAAAACATACTAAATCACATCCTCTATCAATTCGGTTGCCTGGTTTATGATAGTTCCATTTGTTCCAAAAATAATACAAATTATAGTTTGATATTGCAAAGTCATAGTATTTTCTTGATTCCAAACGAATGCTTTGGCTATAATTTCAGACTCGCACTTCACAATTAAATCAAAATCAGGATAGCATCCAGCTTCCTGGTAAAAATCATATTCTGCAGAATTAGGAAGCGCATCCCATTGATAGATAGAATACCCTGTAGGAATATCGAGTTCATCATCACTTAGTATGAGTCCATTACTCAGAACCATACCCTCACTCTTTGCTTCTTCTTTAACTCTTTCTATAACTCTTTCTTGTAGCCTAAAATCTTCCAAGTTTATCAGGGAGCTCATGGTAATCACTTTGAGTTTTCCGGATTGATCATTAGTTGTTTCATAGGTCACGCTTGATATTTTCACGTGCCCTGTAAATTCTTTTGAGTAATATATGTCAAACGGCCCATTCCACATTCCGTTAGCAAGATAAAGAGAGGAACTTGGAACGTAAGCAGGACTATAATTTATGACTGTGGGGCCAATTATTAGGAATCCAAGTATGGCAATTAGAATTATTGTAAAGAGTCTTTTCAGCCAGCGGCTTCCACTTTTTTTTTCCCACCCACCAACGCGAAGTTCAGATTCTTCCATAAGATAGTATTTAGTCTTCAGTAATAAGAACTGCTTCAACAGGGCAAACAGATTCACAGGCGCGACAAATAATGCATTCTTCTTCTCTTATCATTATAGCTTTTTTGTCAGAGGCTGGGTGATTTGGCGTATCAAACCATTCAAATACTTCGACGGGACATGCATCAATACAGGCACCATCTGCAACACAGAGGTCAAAGTCAACACCTACAATAGTGCCCCAAATGCCAAGTTTGTCAGACCCTACACCGCCATAATCGTCGTTAGTCTTAGCCCAAATCTGGATTGGTTCGTTTTCTCCATCGTGCGTTGCAACTTTTTCAAAGGTTGAATGGTAGTCTTCGTCTATTGCCATAGATATCAACTTATATTCGACAAAGGTGTTAATAATATTTCTTGTAGTTATGCCCAAATTAAATAAAGACCCTTTGTAAAGGCTGTAAATATGGGTGAAGTTGCCTTAAAGTATCGTATTATGCCAGAATCTCCTGATTCAGATATAGAAAATATAATATCAAAATTATCTGAAGTTATTCCAGATGATGCTACTATTGGAGCACATGAAGTAAAGCCATTTGCGTTTGGTTTGAATGCTATAATGGTCGCAATTCTAGGAATTGATAGAGATGGTTTTGCTACAGAAGTGGAAGAAGGATTGAATGGTCTACCTGAAGTCCAAAGTGTAAATTTAGAAGCTCAATCCCTGATTTAATTTTCTATAAATAAATTCGAACAAGAATATAAACAGCATTCATGTTGTTAACTTATGGGTCCCAAGGTTCCTTTGTCATACCGAACAACAAAGCTGACAGTAGGTACCTTTTTACGGATGATGTTCAGACCGCGATATCTAGATCGAGACAAGATACCTGTTGACGGTCCTCTAATCATTGCAGCTAATCATCTTTCACACATTGATCCGGCATTTATTATGACTGCAACTAAGAGACCAGTTTCCTATATGTCCAAAAAGGAACATTTTGATGGAGCAATTAGGAGGTTAGTGTTTAAGCAGGTAGGAGTTATTCCTGTCGATAGGAGTGCAGGTGGTGCAGACGCTCTCAAAGGTGCAATTAAGATTTTGGAGGCCGGTGGTGCTATAGGTATTTTTCCAGAAGGAACACGTTCTAGAGATGGAGATATGGGAAAAGGTAAAACAGGTGTTGCAAGACTAGCGGCCATGACTGGCGCAGCTGTTGTCCCAGTGGCTATAAGACAGACAGATGACGTTTGGCCCGTTTCCAAGAGAGCTCCTCGGCCTTGGAGAAAATTTTACTATAAATTTGGAGATCCTATGTATTTTAATTATAAGGAAAAAACACAGGATAATTTCCGTGAATTTACAGACACGATAATGTCTAAAATCTCTGAATTATCGGAAGAATGTGAAGAATATTGGAACTCTAGAAAAATCACAAATAGATTAAAAAATTGGAAGGATAAAACACGTCAACGTATTGCGTCATGGCGTGAGTAAAAGTTAAGCTAAAGCAGATATTTTCGCGTGAATTTCTTGAACCCGTTTTTCATTTACATTGAAGTCATAAAGTCCTAATCTTGATTGGCTTTGTAACCATATATTTACTTTATTTTCCGATTCAAAAATTCGTATTGCTAAATCATCATAAAATCTGAAAAAAGAAGTAACATCAGAGGCATGGATGAATCCTTTTTCTTCATTGATTATTTTCATACGAGGTCTATTTTTTATAATCTGAATAATCTTCTCTTGAATATTTTTGATAGTATCATTTAGTTGTATAGGTTTTAGACCATAACCTCTGTTATTAATGTCGGCTACTCTAGTACAGTTGGTGTTGATTTTACATTTGTCAGGGAATTTTATCCATTTTTTGTCTGGTGCTAAGAAATATATTGTCTTTATCATAATTAGATATCCAATGATTATTATGAAAGGTAGAATCCCGTATTCTAGGCTTAGGTCCATCTATGCTCTCACTAAGCACTTAAGCTTTACATTTCCATCAATGAGTTCTAATTTAATTTTATCGCCAGTATTAATTGCCTGACACGGATTATCATTGAATGAGTGGGCATAGGGAATTCCAAGAAGACTACACGCAGGTATCGTCTGTTGATCTAAGTCTGTATTGATTATTGCTTTTGGTCCATTTCCATTGTAAAATAGTCCAAGTAAAACAAATGGAGCTACTGTAGATCCACTACCCTTTGGAAAAATCAAGATTTTATCTGCCATTATTTCTCCATTTATAGGATGTCCTTCCTCTTCTATTTGTCCTGTAATTCTATTTACAAATCCTAGAAATGTAATAGGTACATCGGTCACTAGGGCTTCTCCTTCTATACTCCATGATTCTTGTGATTGTAACCCCTTCCCATCTATTTCGATATTTCCTGTCTGATAAGTTTTTGTAGATTCATGGGTTTTAATTTTCCCAATTATTTTTTCTTTATTTTCTTTTCCTAGAAGTTCAGGATTTGATGCATGTTTTATACAATCAATCAATTTTGAAACTGAAGTGTCAATGGCATTAAGGCCTGATTTCAAATAGTGTTCAGCCTTCATAGAATTTGTTAGAATATGTTTTACTTTTTTATGGTTATAATGTACTACTTCAGGACATGTTTCACGTAAGATAAGCCCCCCGGCCTTTTCGATTTGGTCCACAAGTCCTTTATCTTTTGCTTTGTCAAAATTCAGTGACGAGGTAAAAACCCATAATCTTCCATTTGGAATACTGCAATCTTCTAAATATTTAGCGGTCCTTTCAATTTCATCAAAGGATGCTTGCGGACATCCTATTGTTACTAAATCTACGCTATTGGTTGGAGCTAATTCTTCATATCTTTGTTCTAAATCAGATTGCTTAAAACATATTTTAGTTTTATAATCAGTAGTATTTGGTTTTTTTGTGAAATTATCAATAAACAATAGAGGACATCCATAGTTAGCGGCAGAGGCAGTCAGAGCTTTTTTTTCTTCAAAATTCAAGTTTTGGAGTCCAAAAATGTGAGGTATTGGTCCGTATTCCATCTTCCATTTAGGTTCAATTTGTTTTCCAATCCAATCTCCAAGAATTGAATAATCAACGGGTTCGTCTAAATTACATTCAACCATTATTTTCAGATTGGGAATGCGGTTTTCATCTAGCAAAAGCCCATATTCAGGAGTAAAACCACAAAGAGCTGTTGCAATAGCAGACAATCCAGATTCACGATTTGTTCTTAGTTCGGTATAGGTATTAGCAAAGCAAACTGCATTTGATTCAGCCCACGAGGCATTTCCCTTAATTTTCAGATTGTCATACGGAGTACATGACAATGACAATTCTATTCCCAATTTTTCGTAAGCGTCCAGTATAATTTGTTGTTTTTCTACATAATCTTTTACAGGAATATCCATCTCTTTGAATTTTGTTCTATCACATCCTGCAGCATTCAAAGTTGTTTCTACTGCAGTTGTAACATTTCCTTCAGTACCTAAATCCTTTAAAAATCTGATTAAACCATCTCCTCCCGTCAATGGCGAAACTCCAGAAACGTGTGCAGATACAACAGGCACTAATTGTTCAGCATTAGCAGCTTCTCCTAAGTCGATAAGTAGCCTCATAGCCTTTTGTTTTGTAGAGCCTTGACTCCCATCTAATATCATTTTTTGTACAGAATTTAACTTCATTAATTCAAATAATCATCCAAATTTACTTTCATACCTGGTGCAGGTTTAGCAAAATCTGATTTATCCCGATTCAGGGGAATAGTACAATCAAACCCAACTTTGACAGTTTCTCGCGTTTCTGGATTTGAACTAGGATCTAGAGATGATCCTTTCACTCCAGTCTTAATAACTAATCCTGAATCTCCCTGAAATCGTGTTGCCATTGCCCATTCAACAGATTGTGGATTTGTAACATCTATATCTGAATCTACAATCCACACATGCTTCATGGAGGCATGTCCTTCAAAAGCAGCTTCAATTGCTTTCCATCCATCATCTTCATTTTTTTTATTAATTGCTACAACACCGTGTAACCATGATCCTCCACCATGTGTCATAAAAACGTCATGGCAATCTACAACTTTGTTAACGGAGTTAAAGATGGTTGGTTCTCGCGGCATCCCCATCAAAACTTTGTGTTCAGGGCCACTAGGTAACAGTGCATGAAATACGGAATCTTCTCTAATAAAAATACGTTTTATTCTTGCTACAGGTTGTTGCCGAATTATATCGGGTGTTTCTGTTAAATCAACAAAAGGTCCTTCGTCATGTGTTTCCCCAGTAAATTCACAAATCATTACAACTTCAGATTGAGGAATAGAGTGTCCTGCAAGTTCAATTACAGGTGAGTCAGCCAATGCATTTGCTACGGCCATTTCATCATCTTCAATACCAAATGAGGTAGCGGCTCCTAGTAGGACTGGAACTGAAACACCGTTGCAATATGCAAACTCCTTCAATCCTCTCTTCATATAATCCATTAGATGCCGGTCTAAAATCCTCATAACTAGGTGTTGATTATCAATTTTCATTGCACGGTGAAAAGATATATTTCTTCCATATTCTTTATCATAAGCAACGGCCATTGCTGAGGAAATATATGCACCTCCGTCAATGGGCTGGTGGGTTAGTATAGGTAATTTTTCCAGTGATGCCTCAATTTCTTTATAATTATTAGCAGATTGGACATTCGGTGTTTTTCCTTCTCTAACAGCTTTTGAAATTTTCTCTAGAATTTCATTTGGCGCACACCCAAGTCCGAGTGCTACGAGTTCTCTGCTAGAGCAAATATTTGTAATACATGGGAGAATACTACCTTTCACATTCTCAAGATAGAGTGGCGTATCTCCAGCTTCATCCATCAATGCAGCTACTTCATATACAGGATCAACTTCTTTCTTAATACGTTTTAGTCTTCCCTTCTTTTCCAACAAATCGACAAATTCTCTCAGATTCATTGTTTCTCTCCAAATGAAGTCTGATAGGCCCTATATCCGGCTTCCGTTATTGCATCATGTATTTTTTTCTGTGAAGTTTTATTTTCAGCTAAAGCAACCATATTTCCACCACCACCACCGCCGGTAAGTTTTGCACCCAGTGCCCCGGCATCTTTTGAGATATCAACTAGTTCATCCAATATTTTATGACCGACACCTATTGAATTTAGCAAATCATGATTTTCATCCATGATTTCTCCAACTAGTTCGGCATTACCTTCTTCTATGGCTGATTTGCCCTTATTAGTAATCCTTTCAATTTCATCGAAATATCCATTCATCAAACCAGGTTCTTTTTTCCAATTTTTCCTCACATTGCTAACTGTTTTTTTTGTTGATGCTTCTATTCCAGTGTCTCCGATAACTAGAAAGAATTTTTTACCCGGTTCAAATGTTTTTGGTTTTTTTCCTTTTACAAAATATACGGGCATTTCATAGGCAACCACCGTGTTATCAATTCCACTTGGAGTACCATGTACTACTTTTTCAGCGTCAAATACAAGTTCTGATATTTCATTAGCAGCTAAATCGACACCTAAATATCCCGAAAGAGCACGACATACTGCAGTTGAAGTGGCGGCGCTGCTACCCATACCAGATCCTTGTGGTAGTTTAGAGGATAAATTAATGGTCAAATTAGGTTCATTTTGGTTTGTCCGAGCTAGTATTGATTGGGCTAACACACTAAATTGATTCTTATTACTTTTTAAATTGAATTTTTCTCCAATATCTAAAGCATTTATTGTGAGTCCATCTTCACTGATTTCGCTCCATGCGGTTGCCCTCATACCAGATACGGGGATTGCTATCGCAGGTTTACCATAAACTACAGCGTGCTCTCCAAAAAGAATGATTTTCCCCGGTGCGGTAAACCGACCATCCATAATATATCCGAAATATGC
>JAPYSZ010000024.1 GCA_029941645.1 Candidatus Poseidoniia archaeon | reverse complement strand
GTAACGCGAGCTAGAAGTAAGTCAGCGTATGCAACTTTGTCATATGCTCTTTCAATATCACTAGGATGCTTGTAAATTATAGGTATATTATCACTAATCCACGTTGCAACATCTCTCGGTTGTTCATTCAAATCAAAAATAGCAGTTCGAGGATCCTCATAGTTATCGCTGTTAAAAATCACACTCAGCGCATCAAACATCTCAGTTTCTCTGTCTCTTGAACCTAATTTTTCCAAATCTTTGTTAGTTATTTTAGTATTTCCTTCCGATAAAGATTGGAGATCATTTATTGCACCTCTTAGATCTCCTTTGGCGTTTTCAGCCATTGTTTTGATTGTCTCTTGTTCGATTTCTAAATTTTCTTTTTCGCAAACTTTGTTCAGAACCATGACTACTGAAACTGCTGAAGGCCTCTGAAATTTCAGTGTAAGCGCCAATCTTTTGATTTTGGCCCCCGTCCCTTTTGTAAGATTATAAAGGTCATTCACAGTAATTATTACAGGTTGTTTTGTCTGTTCTAATGTTTTAGAAATGGCTTTCTTTCCGCCTCTATCACTGTAGTTCTTCGTTTTGTTTTTTGATTGCTGAGCTCTTTCATACAAATTATCAGCTTCATCTAGCAATATCAAATTTCTTTCAGAAATACCATTCTCTCCAAATGTTTGGAATAATCCAGCTCTTAGTGCCGTCCCCTCTATTACATTTCCAGATCTTGCATCAGAAGCATTTAATTCAATAATTTCCCAATTCATATCATTCGCTAGTGCAATTGCAGCAGACGTTTTCCCACAACCTGGTGGTCCTGAAAGAATAACACCTTTTTTGGTCATTTTACCACCCCATGAGGCGGCCCAATTCTTCAGTTCCGTTATTGTTTTTGTATTGCCAATAATTTCTGAGAGATTGTTTGGCCTATATTTTTCAGCCCAAGATTCCATTACTCACCTAATTTCATAGTAAAATGCATTTTTTGGTAATGGAGTATCGATTTTGCATCCCTTGATACAAGCCAGAAGCATAAAAAAATACAAATTCCGCAAATAATCATTACAGTTCCAAACGAAGATTTGAATTCGCTTGTTGCAAGATTAAAAATAGAAATGTTCCACTGTCCATTTGCCATGTATATCAAGCTCGAACTTACAATAAATGCCAAAAATCCGGCTAAGAGTAGGCCTCTACTTTTTGTTCTTCCATATAATTGAACAATAGGTGATATCATGGTCAAAAACAATTGAATTCCTAGTAGAGTAAAAAAGATGGCCATGAAACTTGATTGAAAGTAGCTTATTGAGGAGGATGGTATTTCCATATTCATAGCACTTTCAGCAACCATGGCTAAAGGTGCAAACGTTGCTATAGCACATCCAATAAAGAAGAATCTAGCTAAAGAAAGTAGGAATTGTGGAGTTTTACTATCAATTTCCAATTGTTCTAACTTCTTATATGTTCTCCTTAAAATAAATCTAGAAATAACTACAGTGATACTAACTAATGGTAAAAACATAACTGTAACGAACAATATGCTATCCATGAGGGGCCCAATTAGCGGTACATCTGGAATCCCGAATAGTTTAGTATACCACGATAGAATGATGTCTGCATACATATAAACAATAATACCTATTGTAATGTAAAGTAAAGACATAAGCAGTCCACCTATGAATATACGAGCTCCAAAACTGCTGTAGATGTATGCGTCTGGCTGGTCTTTAACAAACCTTACCATTTCAATACCATAGGAGGACCATTAATTAGCCTAACTCAAAACGAATTTGTTCGGGTTCTTTCCGACCGGCCAACTTATCGGCCAGTCTCGATCCAATTCCCGGTATATTGCTCAAATCAGAGGGTTTTGCGTCTCTTATAGATCCTTGACTTGTAAATCCTGCATTAAATAATGACCTTGCTCTAACCCTTCCTACAGAGTCAATTTCTAAGAGGGGTAACAATTCTTTACGTACACCATTGCTCACTCTAATCTGTAATTCAGTAATCATTTTAGTGTGTGAAGGGGCTATTAGTTCAGCCAATTCACCCATAGCATACAGTATCCATCCTGCAGTTTCAACTTTAGCACGTATGTCTCCAGGAGTTGTAGAGTATCTTTTCAATAAATGTTCTTCAGGTGTTTCTTCAATCCAATCCATTAGTAATAATGCAGTTTTTAGGTCCCATAAGTAAAACTCTAGTTCCATGTGTTCTACAGGGGGCGGTAACATCAGGTCTCCTTCCATTTGCATTAGATGTGTTAGGTAAGTCTCCATTTCATTTTTCCTAACGTAAAGCGAGTAAATGTCGGGAGTTCTTGCAATGGTATGTAATAATCCTAGAGGATTCGCCTCTATTTCAGATTCTAAGGCGTTCTTGATTATTACTCCAGATAAGGGGTCGATATAGAGCTGCGATACTTTTCTTCCAAATTCCGTTGGTTTCAATTTTTCTTGCAGTGCTTCATTGGCAGCTACAAAATCCCCTTCATTTTTCCCTTCAATTTTAATTAATTTCTCTTTGTCCAGAAAGTCTAGGACTTTGTTTAATCGATGTTGGGTTCTCCAAAGTTCTCCTTGAGCCCCAAATAAAGTTTTTTCAAGAAAATTATGTAGCCCCTTTCTGGTACTTATGGTTCCTGATGTAATTAATGATAGAAGATGAGTTCTCAAAGCAGGTTCACTTCCCAATCGTGAAATTACAGGTTCTGTTTCTCCGTTGAAATAGTTTTCAACAAAAAAGTCAATCTGTTCTTGATTTTTAGCAATAAGAATCCCCTGTCCATCCACATCAAATCCGGGCCTCCCTGCTCTCCCTAGCATTTGTTGAACTTCTAGAACAGGTAGAGGTTGATTTGATTGAAAGGTCGAATCCCATCTGCTTAAATCTCGAATAATAACTCTTCTAGCTGGTAAATTAACACCTGCAGCTAGTGTTGGTGTTGCGCATAAGGCCTTGAGTGATTTTTCTCTGAATGCAGCTTCAATTATTTGTCGGTGTCGGTTTGTCAATCCAGCGTGGTGATACGCCACTCCGCTTGTTATAAGTTTTGAAAGAGTTACATCTACTGAAGTAACTTCATCTGCACTTTGTTCCATCTTGTCAGCAAATGTTTTTAATTTTTCTAAGTCATCTGGATTCAGTTTTTGACCAATAATTTTACTTAATTTTTTTGCCTGTGCTTCTGCAGATCGTCTTGTACTAACAAAGACTAAACATTGTTCAGGTAAATTATCTACAGCAATTCCTTCAACCCCCTCTATAGCCATAATGTCTTTTTTTTTATCTTCCCATTCGATTTTTTTCTCAATGGATATTCCCCTTCGTAAAGGCACAGGTCTAAAGTCACTTTCAACAAGTTCTGCATTTAACCAACTTGCTATTTCTTTTGAATTTGATACTGTTGCAGATAGCCCTATAATTTGTATGGAAGGATTTATTTCCCTGAATTTTGATAAAGTCACTTCAAGAGTAGGCCCTCTTCCTGAGTCGTTAATCAGGTGTATTTCATCCGATACCAAGCATTCAACTTCAGATAACCAGGAGGGATTATGTCTAATTAGTGAATCGGCTCTTTCTGAAGTTGATATGATAATATCATATTTTGATAGTCCTCTTGTTTTATCATAATCACCTACCGAAACACCAATTTTTGCACCATTTAGAATATTTTTACATATATCTCTTAATTCACCAACTTTTTCCCAAGCCAAGGCCCTTAGTGGTACAAGATATATTCCTTTTTTGTTGGCCTTTACAGCCCTCATAAGAGCCGCATAGGCTACTAATGTTTTGCCTGCAGCAGTAGGCACAGACATTAGGACAGAGTCTCCTTTATTAACAAAATCAATTGCTTCTTTTTGAGGCGGATATAATTCTTTTATATTCAGATAATTTAGCAGTTCAGTTAGCAACCTCACCAGCTCTCATCTTGCTCATTTATGCCAAATTCATGTTTACATTGGAATGTTAAATAAAGCGCAATTGCTCCGGTAATAGTCGATAATAAAAAACCACCTAGCCCTATGATGGCAGCTGTACAACCAATCAAAACCATATTGTAATTTTGTCTTCTAATAAGTGAAGCACTACCAATAAAAGCCAAAACTGCACAGCCAAGTTCGTAGAACAAACCACCTCTAAGAACTTGTCGAACAAAATTTCCATCAATATCTCCACCTTCTTCATCAACCTCAAGCCCAGTATTATCCATTATTTCATTTGTTTTTATAGTGAGCCCAGCTGATTTTTCATCATCACTTAAAATTCCATTCAGGCTCATTGCAGTTCCTAGAAGAACAATTCCAGCTATAATCAATACCAATGCTGCCTGTGCTGCCTTATTTGTGGAATGATATACTTCTATTAGTCTACTTTGACTTTTATCCTCTTCTCCCCAATCTAATGATTCGTATTGAGTTTCTTCCCATTCATTTGAATCATCTTCACCAACCATTATTCAAGTAATATTAGTCCCATAATAATGGTTGCTCTACTGTTTTTTGAGACTCTTGAGAGTACCGCTGCTTTTCATAGTTTTTATTTCTATGCTTCCACTTTCATTATTCATAATCTCTCTTGCTTTTGCTAACAAATGATGATCTACCCTAAGAATACCTGACTTGTCATTAAATTCAATTACTTTGCAACTTATTTTACCCCCTAGTAATCTAATTTTCTTATCCACAAATTGGTTTATTTCATTTTTAGTGGATTTGCCCGAATGGGAAAATAGAATGTATCGTTTTCTTCCCCTATTTTCTTTAACGACCATTAATCAAAAGCTCTTGTCATATTTTCTATGATTTTTTCTAATTTCTCAACTCGTTTTCTCAATTCTTGGACCTCAGCTTTCAAGCCTTCATCACTTCCTTCATTTTTGAGTTTGTCGATAAGCCATGAATCCGTTTCTTCCTTTAGCTTTATTATAGATTCTAATTCGTTATCATTTTCTACAGTAGTTTCACTTTCTTTTTCTATCTTCTCTTCTTCCACTTCATTATCTACATTATCAGATTCTTGTGATTTTTCTCTTTGGAAATCTTCTACAGTCATTATGTTTCCATCGCTATCTGATTTAATTTTGCCTTCGTCCTTTAGTTCATCTAAAGCAGGTTTGAAGTTGCTCATTTCTCCTCCAGCTTCTTTGAAGGCTATGAATAAATTTCCAGAATCTATTTTGTGTCCTTCCATTTTCAGAATATTTACAATATTGTTTTTTGCTTCGTCCATTTTATCAGAGTCATTCAAGGGGTAAGCCATGAGTAAGGAATAGTAGTATAATTTTATAGTTGATGGCAACTCAATACGTTTAATCCCCCCTTAATCCTGAAGAATTGTGTCTCTTACAGATAAGATTGTAGAAATCGAAGAAGAAATTGCAAATACTAAATATAACAAGGCCACACAGCACCACATAGGTAAGCTGAAAGCTAAATTGGCTCAATTACGTGAAGAAGTAGTTATTAGTTCTTCAGGTCCAAAAGGTAGTGGTTATGGTGTTCGTAAGGCGGGAGATGCAACTGTAGCTTTGGTAGGATTGCCTAGTGTTGGCAAATCTACTTTGCTTAATTGTTTGACTGATGCAGATAGTGAAATTGGAGCTTATGCATTTACTACTTTAGATGTAGTTCCTGGTGTTTTGAAGTATAGAGATGCACGAATTCAGATTCTTGATTTACCGGGTTTGATTGAAGGAGCTGCAAGGGGTGCAGGTCGTGGGAAAGAGGTACTTTCAGTTATACGTTCAGCTGATCTTATAGTGCATATTATTGATGCTGTCGAACCAGCCCCTCATGTTATTCTTAAAGAATTATTTGATTCTGGTATTCGATTGAATCGTCGCCCTCCAAATGGTAGCGTCTCTAAAACAGGAATAGGTGGAATAGATGTAATTTCTACTGTTGTTCAGGATTTAGAGGAAGATGCTATCAAAACAGTTGTAAGAGAATACGGGCTGGTTAATGCACAAGTCGTTTTTCGAGAAAAAGTAACATTGGATGATTTAATTGATATTTTGGCAGCTACAAGAATTTATGTTCCTTCTTTTGATGTTATTACTAAAGTAGATATGATTAATAAAACTCAACTAAAATCGGTTAGGAAAATATGTACAAATAAGAAGATAATTGAAGTGGCTGCACCAGAAAAGAAAGGAATAGCAAAATTGAAAAAGCAGATTTACAGTTCATTGAATTTTATATCTATCTTTATGAAACCCCAAGGTGAAAAAGCAGATTTAGAGGAGCCACTAGTTGTTCGAAAGGGTACTATTATTGCAGATATTTGCCAACGTTTGCATAGGGATTTCCAACGAAAATTCCGTTATTCACAAGTATGGGGTCCTTCAGCAAAATTCCCTGGTCAGACGGTAGGTCTAAACCATAAGGTCAAGGATCAAGATATTGTCTGTATAATTACACACCGCTGACTTATTTGTTGAGCCTTTTAATTAAAGCAGCTTTGTTTCCAGAAGTTGGTAGTCCCTTTTTCTTTAAGGTAGCTCTAAGTTCCGGTAACTTCATTGAACTATAATCAGTATTATCCGTTATAGTTTTTTTACCCTTCTTTGATTTTTCTTCTTTACTACTTCCTCTACCAAAGAGCCCCATTACACTAGAAGCACCTCTACCAATTCCTGATTTTACAGCTCCCGCTCCTTTACCAATTCCTGATTTTACAGCTCCCGCTCCTCTGCCAATACCTGAAGTAATGGCTCCTGCACCTCTGCCTACAGCTGAACCAGCATTTCCTAGAGCAGATTTTGTTTTTGATCCACTGGATTTAAGCCCACTACCAATGTTGTCACCTAATCGTGATACTTTTTTGTCTTTAGTTTCTATTTTAGGTACAGGTTTTTCTTCATCCTTTGGTGTAGTCTTCTTTTTTGGAGTTAGTTTAAGTTTGGTACGTGGTTTGAAAACAATATTTGGCTTACTTGTCTTCTTTTCATTGTAATCTTTACGAGCTGAATCGGTAGCAACGGATTCAGGGAGTTGGTCGCCAAATCTATCTTGGTACCTGTCTTCTAGGCTCTTGCCCTTAGAATCCATCATATGATCTAATCTTTTGTGGATGTCTAATAACGGTTTTTCACTCTTTTTTTCCCATCCTGTAGATGCTGATGCTTGTACAGGAGGGGATGAAACAACAGGTTCTGCTGACACTATTACATTAGTATCGGCAGTAGTTCCAATTGGAGCTACTTCCACAATTGGTTGTTGAGCTGCCGGTGCAGCCTGAATTGAAGGTATACCTGGATTAGCTACAGGTACAGCCTGAACAGCAGCAGGAGCGGCCTGCACTGCAGGAGCACCTACTGGCTCTAAAACCGGAGGCTTTCTTTTTGGCTTTTTCTTTCCACCGAACCATCCCATATGTTTTACCAATATTTTTTGACTATGTCAACCATCTTTTCAAACAAGCTGAATAGGGTTGGAGAACTCTTTGCTCTTTTGTTAGAGCGAGCCCCATTAGCTCCTATTTCAGCCCCATTATCATCTGATGGCATTTTTATCTATTTATAGTAATCAATTAAAAGCTTGTTTCCCCTTTTTCAATCCTGCCAACTCATCTTTTTTTGTACAAATCTTCTCTTATTATAGGCCTTAATCAAATCACCTTTGGTAATTATTCCTATTATTTTTTTGTCATTTTCCTTTCTTACGACAGGAAGATGGCTGATTTCTTTATATCCTAACGAATCTAAGGCTTGGGTTAATGTATCCTCGGGTGTAATGGTAATTAAATCAGTTGTACAGTAATCTTTCACAGTCATATGTCTTTCATGTTTCAATACAGCTTCATGAATATCGGACCAAGTTATGATGCCATACAATTCTTCTTGTTCGTTAACTACAGGCAACCCCATGTGTCCCGTATCTTCTATGATTTGAAGTGCTACCTCTAAAGGTTCATGGGGTTTAATGGTTATTACGTCACTCGACATAGCTTCTTTGACTCTTATCATTCTCATCAAATCTTGTCCAGCTCCTAGATCAACATTAATCCCTCTTTTCGCCAATTTAGAAGTATAAAATGAATGTTCAGACAAAACATAACAAACGGCGTCTGCAACAACACAAGAAAGCATTAGTGGCAATATAATTTCATAAGTTGCTGTCATTTCAAATAGAAGAACAATAGCAGTTAGAGTTGCCCGTGTCGTTGACGCAACAAAGGCCGCCATTCCAACTAGAGCAAAAGCCCCCGGATGACTTACAATTCCATATGAATTTAGGACTAAGCCAAGACCTGCACCAATTGCAGCACCAATAAACAAACTAGGTGTAAAAATGCCTCCAGACCCTCCACTTCCAATTGAGACAGATGTTGCGATTATTTTTAAGGCCATAATAGACAATATGAATATTAGTAAGCTCCCTACACCTGAAGAGACGTCTGTATCTATTGGAAAACTATTACCTACAATTAAATTATCATTACTGTCTGTATCTAATGATATTAAATCCGAAGTTACATCAAAACCATTTCCTAGAACGTGTGGAAAAGATAATGCAATTAGTCCTACACAAAGGCCACCTATACACGTTCTTAATGGGAGAGGTACATTATCAAATTTTTCGATCTTATCCTCTACGAGATTCATTAATTTTATGAATATTGCTGCAGCCAATCCAATAATAATTCCTAATACAATATAGAAGGGATATTCAATTGGCGAACTAAGTGTATAATGTGGTATGCTATCAAATGCAGCTACATCACCTGTCAAACTCCTACCTACTGTAGTAGCAATTACAGCAGCTATAACTATAGGAATGAATGATCTTGTTTTTAGCTCAGCCATTATCAATTCAATCGCAAATAAAACTCCACCTAATGGTGCATTAAAGGCAGCAGTGATTGCACTTGCAGCACCACATCCAATCATCGTTCTTGTTTCTTCTACTGTTTTACCTGCTCTCTGTCCAATTTCAGAACCTATTGTAGAACAGATTACAATCATAGGTCCGACACGACCTAATGACATTCCAGTACCTATACTTGCGGCTGATGCAAAGCATTTTGCTACAGCTTTTTTTGCACTAAGTCTTGCCTTTTTGACTGCGACAGCTTCCATTACAATAGGAACACCAGCCCCTTTCGCATCCTTAGACCAATATTCTATGATAATTCCTGTAATCAGTCCACCTAGTGCAGGTATGAATATAATCAACCATTCTCTGTCGGAACCTTCTAGAGAGTTGTGAATGAAACTGTCTCCGTAAAATATATTCTGGATACCTTTACTCATAGATATAAAAATCCAGGTCATTAGAGCTGCACAGGCGCCTGTTAAGGCAGCTAAGACATTTATTTGAAGCATAGGGGATTTGAAGATATCTTTTAGTCTATTAATTGCATCTGAGTCTTTCATTTGGTTAACACCTCATTACCATTACTGGTAATCAACAAGGTATGTTCAGATTGGGCAACAATACCGTTACCTAATTCATCTAGAACCGGATAATATGATACGATGCCAGCACGCATAAGTTTTTGCAAGTTCTTTGTTGCATCATCTTGAAATTCATGTAACCATCGTTCTGCAAAGGGCAAGCCTTTGTATCTTTCTTGAATTTCTTTCATAAGCTCAGTTGCCTTTTCGTCTTTCACTTTTCGTATTTGTCTTAAATGATAGATATTAGAATTTCTTTTACCACCAACACGACCTGCACCATCTGTAACAAATGGTTCAATTGCTACAATATCTCCATTATTTAGTGTAGGCCCTCCTCTTTCTCTAACACTAGGAATTGATACTCCGCTATGCAGATTGTATCTTTTTATCCGATGTCCAGTTAAATTAGCTATAGGGCGATACCCGTATTTTTCAATTGTATCTTGTACTGCATGGCCAATAATTCCTACATTGACACCAGCAACTGCAACATTAATTGCCGCATTAAGTGCTTCTCTTGACGCTTCAATCATTTTGGTGTAATTTGTAGAATCAATTTCTAAAGTTAATGCATTGTCTCCAATGTATCCATCAATATGAACTCCCACATCTAGTTTCACAACATCACCCTTGCTAAAAATTTCATTGCTTTTACTTGAGGGTGTCCAATGAGCTCCAACATTATTTACTGCTAAATTTGTAGGGAATGCTAATTCTCCACCATTTTTCTTGACAAATCGTTCAATTTCTTCAGTCACGTTTAGCATTGATTTTTCAGCTTCAATTAAGTCTCTTCCAAAATGTAATGCATTTCTGGCTAATTTTCCTGCAGTTTTCCATTTTATTATTTCTTCAGGATTCAAACATTCCCTCCAGAATAGTAGAGTATAAAGCACCAATGCGCGTTATTTCGGGTTTATTCTTGGTTAAATCAATAATGGTTGACTCAATACCTTTTGGTTCTTCTCCATCAAGATAATGGCAATTCGAACCAAATTTTTCTTTTGCCTCATCTAAGTTTCGTGCATTTTTTTCACCATGTAAATTTACACTTGTGGTTATTATTGGTTGGTTTGCTGCTAAATCTAGTGCAGTTTTGTTCAGCGGTATACGAATTGCAATATTCCCATTTCTAGTAACACCTTTGGCAAAATCTTTTTTAGATTTAAGTATTAGAGTTATGGGTCCTGGTAAAAATTCGTCAACAATTTTTTTTGCCTTTTTGTTCACTTCACAAAAATCATAAATTAAACTTACATTGTTTAGCATAATACTCAATCCATCTGTTTTCTTACCTTTGATTCTAAATAGCTCATCAACTGCTTTTTGACTAAAAGGGTCACAGCCCATGCCCCAAACCGTATCTGTAGGATAAATCACAATTTTCCCATTCTGAATTGCCTTCTTAGCCTCATTAATGGAAACCATTGTGAGTGCTGAGAAATACGACTTTTAATGTCTTTGGATAAATTATCGCTGTTCGATTGGTCTAAATGTGCGATCTATAGGCCCTACATATCTAGCTCTTGGCCGAATAAGTCTATTATTGCGATATTGTTCTAAGACATGTGCCGTCCAACCAGCTATTCTTGACATAGCAAATAGAGGGGTAAACAGATCTTTTGGAATATCAAGTCCATAGAGGAGTGGCGCCGAATAAAAATCAACATTAGTTATGATTGGTTTTCTGTTCTTAACCTGCTTTTCAATTTCCTCAGCTACTTCAAAAAGTTCCATGTTGCCTTTCTCTTCCCAAAGTTGTTTAGCCATTTTCTTTAGATGCGATTTACGGGCATCATCAACTTTGTAAACTCTGTGTCCAAATCCCATGATTTTTTGTTTTGAATCAAGTGCATTTTGTATATAGGCTGAGGCCTTCTTCTTTTTTCCAACTTCTATAATCATATCCATTGCTTTTTCATTAGCACCTCCGTGTAGTGGACCACTTAGCGTCCCTACAGCAGATGTGATGGCAGAATGTAAATTGGCTAATGTTCCAGCAGTTACTCTAGCCGAGAAAGTAGAAGCATTAAATCCGTGGTCAGCCAGTAAAATAAGATATAAATTTAGTGCATTTATCTGTATGTCACTCGGATTTTTACCATGCAGCATTCTGAGAAAATCTTCAGAATGGCCTTTAGTTGGATCAGCCTCAATGATTGGCAAATCTTCTCTTAATCTATGTATAATTGCAACAGCTGTTGAGATTTGTCCTATCAATCTTAGTGCTTTGGGTGGTAATTCTTTAAGTGGTACATTTTTTTCATAGTGTCCTAAAACGGAAACAACAGTTCTTAGTGTACTCATTGGCGAGGTTTTGCTTACTAATTCAGTAATCACTTTTATTACTTCATCAGGTAGAACTCTTGCTTCACCCACTTTTCTTGTCATTTCGTCCAAGCGTTCTTGGTTTGGCAATTCATTATCATAAAGTAAGCAAATAATTTCTTCAAAAGTTGAGTTGAAGGCCAAATCATCTATATTGTATCCACAATACCTTAAGATTCCTTTTTCACCATTAACTGAGCTTAGAGTAGTATCAGCAGCAACAATTCCTTCTAATCCTTTTACAGGTTCGGAGATTGAGTCTTTGTTATCTTTTGGAAGAGACACATTTCCACATTAAAGACTATGATATTTAGTATTTGTCAATCATTCTTGATTGTATTTAGTAACACGAATTCCTAGGTCGCCTCTTATTGCAGGTCGTTTCATTATCTCTTTCATTTTCAGGTCAAAAGCAGCTTCCAAATCAACATTCATTGCGATAGCATGCCCTAGAATTAAAATTAGAATATCTGCCAATTCCTCAGCTTTTTCAGATTCAGGTTTTCCTTTTGTAAAACATTCAGATAATTCACCTAATTCTTCAATAGTTAGCAATATACGGTAAGCCATATCGTGACCATTATTCTCTTTTTTACTAAATTCATGCTTATCATGGAATTCTTTTACCTTTGCCAACATATCTGTATAAGTTTGACTCATATTTCAGTATGAAGCATGGTCTTTGTTACACTTTCTATCTTATAACAAAATCTAAAATCTAAAGTAGATGAAATCGCTCGTATCTACAGGTTTTAGTAGTATTGCTAAAGACAGCATAATCCCCGTTACAAGAGCCCATTTAGGAGGAGATAGTTTTGCAATCACGTTCTTCAAACCACTATATTTATAGCTCATATAATGCATAATAAGGAAGGAAGGAACCAATACAAGTAAGTGGAAATACATAGGCTCTGAAAAACTAGAATTGAAAATATCCCAATTAAAATTTGCATTGTAGCCTAATGAAGTTTTTAGTGCCACGTTAAGCATATTATCATCCTGAAGTCTAAATATGAGCCATGTCCAGAAAATAAATAGTTGCGTCAAAAGTAAGCTTGAAAAACTAAAAGATACCGGAAATTTATTCTCCAACTTTTTTACAAATCTATTATCTCTCATAATTTTGTGAGTTAGAATGGCTATTCCGTGCATTAGGCCCCAGATAATGAAATTCCAACTAGCACCATGCCATAGTCCACCTAAAATCATAGTAATCATTGTTGCTTTGATTAAGACATTCATTCCTCCTTTACTGCCTCCTAATGGAAAGTAAAGATAATCTCTTAGCCATGTGGACAAAGAAATATGCCATTTTCTCCAGAATTCTTGAGGATTATGGGCAAAATAGGGGTGTTTAAAATTTTCAGGTAAATCTATACCAAAAAGTTTTGCAGAACCTATAGCAATATCAGTATAAGCTGAGAAATCCGCATATATTTGTATTCCAAAGAATAAGGCCCCACACCAAACTAACCAAAAATTTGTTAGATCTTGTTCGGCCGTGAATAGGTTATTTACTTGTATAGCAATGTTATCAGCTATAACAAATTTCTTGAACAATCCATATATTATGAATGTCAAACCAATTTTCAAATTATTTTCTTTGAATATTAATTTTTCGGTAATTTGAGGATTGAAATGTGAATATCTAACTATTGGACCTGCTACTAGTTGAGGAAAGAAAGCCGCATAACAAGCGAAATCGATGATTGATTCTTGTGGTTTTACCTTTTCTCTATAGATATCTATTGTGTATGACATTGTCTGAAAAGTATAGAAAGAAATTCCAATTGGCAGTAACACGTTAATCGTTCCAATTTCAGGAAGTATAGGATATAGGTGAATTAAGGTATTATAATTTCCAATAAAGAAATTAAAATATTTAAAAATCCCTAAAATAGATAGATTTGTTATTATGCTAAAAAATAGGAATTTTTTCTTTTGGGCCTTATTTTTTGCTTCATCAATGAATTTTCCACAGTAGAAATCTACTAATGTTGATACAAAAAGTAAAAGTATGTAAAAACCCGAAGCTAAATAAAAAAAGAGATAACTGAGTAGCAAAAGTGAAGATACTTGTTTATTGCGAGAATTATAAAAAATTATGAAGCAGACAAATAATGCTACAGGAATGAAGAGATAATAATACTCAGGTGTTGTAAAATTCACAGATGCCCCGTTTCATTAAGAAATTTTACAAAATTACTTGAATAATTTTGGCGCCCTTCATAATCCAAATGTGTTAAATCAGCAAAATTATATTGTTCACTATAGAAATGGTTATAGTGAGTTAGATTGTATGTTTTTTCTAGTTTGTTTA
>JAPYSZ010000023.1 GCA_029941645.1 Candidatus Poseidoniia archaeon | reverse complement strand
AGGTTTTTACGAAGAAATATGTAAGACTAATAAATCTCTTGATTTGGAAGAGTTTTCAGAATTAGAGGTTTTTGGTAATGGAAAATACGATCCTGTTCAGACTACTGTTCTTTTGACAAAAAATCAATTTAATGTATTCTGATTATAGTCTAAATCGTTTAAATGAACTTGGTAGAACACACATTCCAACAAATAACATTGGTATTAGTGGATTTTTAGTTGGTTCTTCCAGATTTTCAATAATTGGATAAAACTCAGTCAAATTTCCTACGGATTCATAGAGACTTGGTCCATTTCCTAAATAGTAAACAGATCCCAATCTATCTCTTGAATTTGACGCAGTAGTGTCATTCCCAGATGCGCAGGTTCCGGTGCATCCATCTGCAAATCCAATGTATACTCTCCCTTCTAAATCTATATGTAAATCATTAAAATCTAGAAGATTACGATTAGAACCTCCCTCATTTGAGCGACAATCACCACTGTTTAGACAGATACTGCCAACCTGTACAGGATCGGAAGAAACTCGTTGTGTATGAAATACAGGATTTTCATCCAATGCATTAAGGCTGTAAGTAACATACAGATAGTGACTAACATTTGTGGTAGCATAGTGTGCGTTTCCATCCCATGGATTTCCATCGATATCAGTTTGGTTCAATTCACTAGCGTTCTCACTTCCGAGATATGTAATTGCAATTCGGCCAGGATCTCCAGCAGAGGTATGTGGAAAAGTTGCTGAAATTACTTCGACAGGACTAATTCTTATACTTGTTTGATCCCAAGTATTACCTGAGTCCATACTTCGTGACATATAGACGCCTTGGTCATTACCAACCCATACATTGTAAGCATTCGACTCGGCATCAGCAGCAATTTCTCCATTCTTACGAGGATTAGGAGTACCAACATCCTCTCCCATTGTGCGTTCCTCCCAAGTAAGCCCGTTATCTTTGGAAAAAATAATTGCTGGTGTTGCGACTCGCGGAGGCAAATAGACAGTACCATCTGGTGCAGTTGTGATAGCTCCATGCAATCCACCATTAGTGGTAGCTAAACCTACAATGTCTCCTCCGGCTTCAAATGTAGCACCTCCATCATAACTGGTGTAACAGGAGATATAGAGTAATTTGTTAAAACAGAAATATACGGCAGTTTCATAAATATTTGAGGTAAGGCCCCCTCCGATTCCATATCCCTCGTCAGTCCATGGTCCTGAACCTAACTTGATATGGTCGTTTATAGGCACTGATCCAGAATCATGCGGATTCGATGCCCAAGTTTCACCATCATCATCAGACCAACCAATCCAAGTGGTCCAAAGTCCCATCATATGGATATTGAAAACACGATCAGTAATTGGGTCAACCCAGCCATACGGGTCGTTGGTAAAAAATGCTTGAGTGACATCGCTTGTATCCACCCATGTTTCACCATGATCACATGAACGCATTGGTTTTTCAAATGCTATGAAAAATATACAACCGCTTGAGGTAATTCCAATGCTTGGTTCAGCCCCTTCTTCGCCAACATCACTGAAAACAAAATCCATGGCCAATGGTTCTCCTTCTATTGCTAATCCATCGGATCCAGTGATGAAAGTTCCAACTGGAAGAGATGGTTCTTCAATAGGCGTTTGTTTCTTTGGTTCATCTTCGAGACAACCCGCAGTACTCATCATTATGAGCATGAAGCAAATTCCTAGCACTCTAAAATCGAATTTCATTCCTATCAGTGTATTTGGAGTAACCATCATAACAGTTATCCTGAATATTTCCAAGAGTCAATCCGAGAGTGTAATTTTGCTTTTTCATTGGCATTAATGAATGCGGCATCAATAGCCGTTCGTGTAATATCTAGTAAATCTTCAATGTTCAGTCCAAAATTAGTATGCGCTTTTTCATATTCTTTTCCTATATTGGTATCAAAAAAAGGTGGATCATCTGAATTTAGAGTAACTTTACATCCTGCATCTCTAAGATATGAAAATGGGTGTTCTGAATAACTTTGGTAAATACCTAGAGAAACATTGCTTCCAGGGCATATTTCTAGCACAATTCCTTGTTTTGCTATTTCCTTTACAGATTTAGCGTCTTCAGATATCCTGACACCATGTCCAATACGTGATATTGGTAATGTATTGACAGCTTCAATTATGGTTTCTGGACCAAAGTGTTCACCTGCATGAGTTGTACAAGGATATCCTGCAGCAGCTACTTTATCAAAAACTGGTTTGAAATCAGCGTAGTCTAAATACCCTTCATCCCCTCCCATTCCAAAACCTACAAAATAAGGATGTGGATTTTCTATAAGTGAATCTGCTACAGTCATTGCTTTTTCAGGACCAAAGTGCCTGATGCAAGTTACTATAGCTCTTCCAATTATCCCGAAGTCTTTTTCAGCGTCCTCAAAAGCTTGTGCTACTCCTTTTACGTGTTCATTGTAGCTTATTCCACATTCAGCAGCGTGATCTGGAGAAGTAAAGACTTCAACGTAAATTGCACCTTCTAAAGCACAAATAGATAGATATTCATAGGTAATATCTCTATAATCTTGTGCACTGCGTAGGCATAAACTTGCTTGATCATAGGCTTCTAAAAAACTTGTGAAATCATTCCATGCATAAGTGTTTTTGTCTTTAAATAGTAATGGAGGTAAATCAATGTTATTTTTTTTTGCTATTTTTTTAGCTAGTAATGGAGGTATAGTTCCTTCAAGATGACAATGTAGTTCAGCTTTGGGTAAATTTCTTGGAATCATTTTGAATAGATTACCAACCATAGGTTTCAGTAACCTTAAGACTGGCTTTAATTTTCAGGAGTTTGTGAGCCATTGGTACTAAATCTGGATTTTTTATTAAAATTCCTAACATTTTGAACCACGGTAAGTTAGAATAATTTCGCCCATCGTATATTTCTCCGATTAGGTTTAATATTCGTTTGTCGAGAGAATATATCAATTTAGACTGATCTACAAATTTTTGTTGAGTCCATGGTTGTCTCTTTAAAATTCTATCATACCAGAGATGAGATTCTAAATCAGAGTGTAGTGATTTACCACAAGATTCCCAATACCTTCCTCTTAATTCATGACAATTTTCAGCGTGTGATGGTGGAATCAATTTCCCAGTTCCTAATTTATTTCTAATAGCAATTGCTGCATATTCTCCAGACAGCATCCCTACATGAACACCACCTTTTGTTATTGGATTAGTCAAACCTGCTGAATCTCCAACTACGTAGGCGTCTTTGGTAGAAAATTGAGGTATGGGGCCATCTCTTGGAATTAATCCGCCATTTTGTTTGTCTCCTAGTTCATTGTCTATTCTTTTATCTGGGTCTACACCCATATGTTCTCTACAAAAATAATCAAGTCCTTTTTTTGGACCATTAGTAGCTACAATTCCAACGTTGAAGATATCATCTCGAGGAAATACCCAAACGTAACCATCTTCATATATGGGATTTATGTAGAAATCAAAATAATCAGTATCTGGGAAATCAACATCACTGGTTTTAAATTTATATTGAAGTCCTGGAAGCAAACGTAGTTTATCATTTCCCTTTAGTCCGACTTGTGTTATTATGTTAGGTAATCTCCCTTCAGCTATAACTAATTGTTTAGCTTTAGCAACTTCACCATCTTTTGAGAATAAATTCCAATGTCCCTCTTCTTTTGTTACTTTCGTTATTTTTAGTCCTTCATGTCGTTCTGCACCAGCCTTGACTGCATCATCAGATATAGTTCGATCAAGCCCCCATCTATGTATGGAGTATCCTGGTGACATCAGACCTACAGATTTACCATTAGGCATTCTTATCCTGTTGCCTTTTACTTCTCTTATTGCCCAATCACCAACAGGATAATTCGTGTGTTCTAAGGCTATTTTCCCTAAACCTTCACCGCAATGGATTGGATCGCCTACTCTTTTCTTTCTATCAAATGTAACTACAGAGTGACCGCCTTCTGCTAAACGCAGTGCAGTTATTCCTCCAGCTGGTCCTTGGCCAACTACTGCTACATCATACATGGAGAATCCGATTGCACCTTCATAATAAGGCTACTCTTTTTTCTTTGAATCTCGGAGTACCGGCCGTGCTTCTCTGAAGGAGTCTAGTTCCTCTAATGACAGTTCACAAACAATAACTCCTTCCTCAAAGCTAGGTATATCGGCTATGGTTTTTCCCCGAGGGTCTACAATTACAGACTCGCCTGCAAAAGTTAAACTACCTTGAGTTCCAACATTATTTGAATATGCATAGAAGCAAGTTGTTTCAATAGCTCTGGCAGGTATAACACGATGAAATAAGGGTCTTGATGTTGTTGGACTTGCAGCTAGATTCAATATCAATTCAGCTCCATTACGGGCTAACCCCATAGATGTTTCTGGGAAGAAAAGATCATAACAGATTTGGATACCTATTCTTCCGAAGGGGGTGTCAAAAACTGGAGTCTGATTTCCTTCACCAAAAAACATTTTCTCTTCGAAGGGGCCAAAATTAGGTAAGAATTGTTTTCGATAGTGTCCGATATATCCTTCTGGGCCAATCATAATGGCTGAGTTGAACAGAGATTTTCCAGACTTTTCAACAATCCCTGTGGCAATGTGAACATTATGTTTTTTAGCTAAATTAACAATTCCTTTTTGGGCTCTACTTGAACTAGGGATTTCCTCAGCTACTTTGCTGTAATTATCTCTTAAATTATATCCAGTAATGAATAGTTCAGGGAATGCAATTAGGTCTAATTTCCTTTTGCATTTTTTCTGTGCATTTTTAATCAGATCCTCCATTATTTCTAGATTTTTTTCAATATCTCCGAGAACAATAGGTGCCTGTCCCAGTGCTAAATGCATAGGTCCCATTTGGACCAGTTAATAATAGATGTTATTACTTAATTTCAATAAGGGCTTTGTTCTGAAGAGGATGTGAAACTATTGCCAGATACTTCTCGAATAATCGAAAAGTTTATTCAGACGCGTGTAAAAGAAGCAGGGGCTGAAGGTGTTGTCTTGGGCTTGTCAGGAGGTATAGATTCAGCTACTACTATGGCTTTGGCCGCATCTTCTTTGGGTAGCGACAATGTCCTTGGGTTAATCATGCCTTTTCATGATTCGGAATCTATTACACTAGCTTCTAATCATGCACAATCACTTGATGTTAAAACCAAAAAATATAACATATCATCGATAATCAACTCGTTTAAGGAAGTCACAGAGTCATATTCATCTAAGGCTTCTGAGGGTAATTTGCATTCTAGAGTAAGAATGTCATTGCTTTATGGTGAAGCATTTTCCTCCAATTCACTAGTTATTGGTACTTCAAATAAATCTGAACTTCTAGTAGGATATTATACAAAATGGGGGGATGGAGCCTCAGATTTTCTTCCGATGGGTGATATTTACAAGTCGCAAGTTTATACTTTAGCTGAAAGTTTGGAAGTTCCTAAAGAAATTCTAAATCGTGTACCAACAGCAGAACTCTGGGAGGGGCAAAGTGATGAAGAAGAGTTGGGAATTGATTATCTCACTTTGGACAAAATATTATTAGGTTTAGAGTGTCAATTGTCTTTTGATAAACTCTCATCAAATACAGGAATTACAGTAGAATCTATCACTCGAATTGATAATTTGATAAAATTTACGATACATAAACGAGTTTTTCCACCTGTCTGCAAAATCGGCCGTAGAACGGTTGGTTTGGATTGGAGGGAAACTATAGGAAGTAAATAAATCTAAAATTTAGTTATTACGTTAAATAACGAACTGAAGTAATAACATATTTTATTGTTTAATACTGTGGAACCAACGGGTCTTTTTTGACAGGCTTTACCTTTTTTTTTCCTTTTTTGGGGTGGTAGTACTATTAAAAATGGCAAAAAGGTATTTTTTCTTAGGTTATGTAACGCTTATTATAGAGTACCTAAATAGCGGTGAACCGATGAAATTAATTCGAATAAAAAGATTTTATGATTCATTTTCGCCACCCTTGGGGGTGGCCTAATTGCCAGTTAAATTAAACGGTTTGAAAATCGAGCGCAAATTTACAAAATCTGGCCAAGATCCTTTTCAAAAGTTAAATTGGAACCAAAGAGATGTAGAGATTCGTAATTTTGATGGAACGGTTGCTTTTTCAATGAAAGATGTCAATCTTCCAGATAATTATAGTCAAGTTGCAGCAAATGTTCTTTCACAAAAATATCTTAGAAAAGCGGGCGTTCCAAAGAAGCTAAAAAAAGTTAGAGAAAAGGGTGTCCCGATTTGGCTTCAAAGAAGTATTCCTGATCAAAAAGCATTGGATGATCTTCCTGAATCTGAAAAATATGGTGAAGAGGTTGATGGCCGCCAAACATTTAGAAGACTGGCAGGCACTTGGACTTACTGGGGTTGGAAACATGGTTATTTTGGAACTGAAGAGGATGCTAGGGCTTACTATGATGAAATGTGTTTCATGCTTGCTTCACAGAGAGCTTCTCCTAATTCGCCTCAATGGTTCAATACTGGTTTAAATTGGGCATATGGCATTGAGGGCCCACCTCAAGGACATTATTTTGTAAATCCAGATACTGAAGAACTAGAGAAATCAGTCAATGCCTATGAACACCCCCAACCTCATGCATGTTTTATTCAATCAGTTTCTGATGATTTAGTAAGTGAAGGCGGTATCATGGATTTATGGACTCGTGAGGCTCGTCTTTTCAAGTTTGGTTCAGGTACTGGAAGTAATTTTTCAAGAATAAGGGGTGAAGGTGAACCATTGTCAGGTGGCGGTATGTCTTCAGGATTGATGTCTTTCTTAAGAATAGGAGATAGGGCTGCAGGAGCCATAAAATCTGGTGGAACAACACGCAGGGCAGCTAAAATGGTTTGTTTAGATATGGATCATCCAGACATTGAAGCTTTTATAAATTGGAAAATGACGGAAGAAGAGAAAGTGGCTGCTTTGGTTGCGGGTTCACAACATCTTCAAAATCATGCTAATGAAATATTAGCTGCAATTCAGGCATATTCAGGAGACGAATCACGTTTTGATCAATCAAAAAATAAACCATTGGCGATAGCAATAAATTTAGCATTGAAAGCCTATATTCCTGATAATCTAATAGCGAGAGTACTAGAGTTAGGTCAACAAGGCTATACACACATTGACCTCGATACTTACGACACTTCTTGGGAAGGCGAAGCTTATTCTACGGTTTCAGGTCAAAATAGCAACAATTCAGTTAGAGTTAGTAATGATTTTATGCATTCTGTTATTGGTGAAAAGGACTGGAACCTCTATTGGCGTACTGAGCTTGAAGATGCTGAAGAGGCGAATCGAACTCCCAAACCTTGCAAGACACTCCCTGCCAATGAACTTTGGGATACTATTGCTAGAGCTGCTTGGTCTTGTGCAGATCCTGGTTTACAATATGATACAACTATCAACGAATGGCATACGTGTTCAGCAGACGGCCCAATTAATGGTAGTAATCCATGTTCTGAATATATGTTTTTGGATGATACAGCCTGTAATTTGGCCAGTCTGAATTTAGTCAAATATTATGACCAAGAGACTACACAATTCAATACAGAAGAGTATATTCATTCTATTCGGCTTTGGACGATAGCTCTTGAAGTCTCAGTTCTTATGGCGCAATTTCCGTCTGTGGAAATAGCACAGCGTAGCTATGATTACAGAACACTAGGATTAGGCTATGCTAACATAGGTTCACTACTGATGCGTATGGGAATCCCTTACGATGATAATCGAGCTTCAGCAATTTGTGGTTCTCTTACTTCTTTGTTAGGAGGTGTATCTTATGCAACTAGTGCTGAAATGGCATCAGTCAAAGGTCCCTTCCCTCGTTATGATTACAATAAAGACAACATGCTTAGAGTTATGCGTAATCATAGAAGAGCAGCCTATAATTCAACAGATGAAGAGTATGAAGAATTGACTATTAAACCTAAGGGAATTGATCCTAATTATTGCCCTGAATATTTACTTACAGCTTCTCAGGAATGTTGGGATCAAGCTATTGAATTGGGGGAGAAACATGGTTTCCGCAATGCACAGTCTACTGTGATTGCACCTACTGGAACTATTGGAATTGTAATGGATTGCGATACAACAGGTATAGAACCCGATTTTGCCTTAGTCAAGTTCAAAACTTTGGCTGGTGGGGGGATGCTTCGAATTATTAATCAGTCCGTTCCAATGGCTTTGGATCGTTTAGGTTATGACCAATTACAGTCCAAAGAGGTTGTTGACTATATAGTCGGTTCAGCATCATTTGAAGGATCACCTGAAATCAATTCAGAATCATTACAAAAGAAAGGTCTTACTTCTAGAATTATAAGTTCGATTGAATCCCAAATAGGAAATTTTACATCTATTAATCATTTAGTTACAGTTTCTTCGGTGGGTTCTGATTTTTGTACAGATAAATTAAGAGTTAGTGAATCTCAAGCAGATGATTGGGATTTTGATTTATTATCTCACTTAGGCTTTACTAGTGAACAAATAACTTCAGCGAATGATTACATTTTTGGACGCCTTACTATTGAAGGAGCACCTCATATCAAAGAAAAGGACTTAGCCGTTTTTGATTGCGCAAATAAATGTGGCCAATATGGAAAACGTTCGATTGCTTGGAATGCACATATCAACATTATGTCTGCAGCTCAGCCATTCATATCTGGGGCTATTTCCAAGACAATAAACATGCCTCATGAATCAACGATAGAAGACATCAAACAGGCGTACATGGATTCATGGAGAGGCATGATTAAAGCAAATGCACTTTACCGTGATAGTTCAAAATTAAGTCAACCATTAATGTCTGGTACTGTACTAAAGGTCAATATTGACGAAGAAGAAAATATCGCTGAAGGACTAATGAGTACTGAAAAAGCAATTGGTGTAATGGCCGATGCCTTACCAATTCCTGATGCAAAACCACTGGCACGGCAGATAGTTACTAGATATATAGCACAGAGACGTCGTCTTCCAAATAAAAGAGAAGGATACATTCAAAAAGCTAAGATTGGAGGACATAATGTTTACCTTCACACTGGTGAATATAAAGACGGAACTTTAGGTGAAATTTTCCTTGATATGCATAAGGAAGGTGCTGCGTTTAAAGCACTTACAAATGCGTTTGCTATTGCCGTTAGTTTAGGATTACAACATGGCGTTCCACTCAAAGAATTTGTTGATGCCTTTGTGTTCACAAGATTTGAGCCTAATGGTCCTGTCTTGGGTAATGATCGAATAAAAATGTCTACTAGTATTTTGGATTATATATTCCGTGATTTAGCTGTTAATTATCTTGACAGAAGTGATTTGGCTCATGTCATGCCAGAAGATTTGAAACCTGATATTGTTCGTTCTGAAGGTGAAACTGAAACTGAGACAAATTTAAATTCGGGATTAAGTCCAGCAGGTTCTGCAACAGATGGACATGAAATACAATTGACTTTAGATGACGTTGACCCTGTAAAAGCAGATACGTCTTCTTTACAAACAGGTTTAAGTGATTTACCCATAGCATCCGCTCCTTTGGTTTCTGGAGAAGGTGAAGGTTTAGCTTTCGCCGAAGCTGGAAAATTTGGGTTTGAGGGTGATCCTTGTCCCGAATGTGGTCAGTTTACTCTTGTCTCAAATGGCAGTTGTCTCAAATGTATAAGTTGCGGTTCAACTACTGGTTGTTCATAGTTAGATAAGCTAAATAAGCCCGATACAAATGCTATAATCAATGAGTTTGTCAGATATAATAGGCGATTCGCTGTCAAACTTCGAGAAGTACAACAATAAAGAAGTTTACAGTTTGGGTAATTTTACAATTACAGGACGCTTAGTATCTGCTACTGCAGGATTTGTAGTAATAATTATAATGCTAATGGTTACTTTTTCATCTGCAGCAAATTCAGTTATGGTTTCTGGTTTGGGAGGTTCTACAGCTTATACTGCAGACGTAACAATTACAGAGAATTCTGGCCCTTCATTATCCGGTTCTTTAAATGAGGGAGAGTCAATTGAATTTGGATATCTCTTGGAAGAAATGGAATGGGATTATACACAAGAAATGCGAGTTACTGAAATTATAGTTTCAGTAAATTGGGATGCTAGTGGCGGTGCAGGTCCTGGAAGACAAGTTACGTTTGAGGTTTCTACAGATAACAATACAGTAGGAGAAAGCCAGAATGATGGTGGCGGTGGTGGAGACATACCCATTACTTGGCCTATCAACCAGCTTCCTGAGACTGTATCAGATCTGGCAGATAGTCCTGATGATTTTGTATCTTCATTTGAGAAAAATGGAGAGTGGTTGGGTGGCCGATTTACATTTACACAGGCTAGTCAGGGCTCAATTTTACCGGGAATAAATGAATCAGTGAGTTATACTATTACTTTGACATATTATACCTGGGAATTGGAAAATATAAGGGAAATTGCTGAAATATGATGGAAACTGACCTTGAAGAAGGCAATCTTCTTTTTACTGATGAATACAAGAAGGCACTCGAAAAAGCCTCTTATGAAATTGTAGGTAATCACTCAGCAGTTGAAATTTGTGGATGGACTAAGAAAGGTCTTAATGAGCAAAGTAGTGGTTGTTATAAGCAGAAATTCTACGGTATTCGCTCTCACCAATGTACCCAAATGACTCCTGCAGCAGTAGCTTGTGATCAAAAATGCGTTTATTGTTGGAGAGCAAATGAAATGTTTTCGGGGAAACAAGACTTGATGGAATATGCAAATGATGATCCTGTCGATATTGTTGAAGGGTCTATTGAAGGACATTTGAGAAAATTATCCGGTTTTGGGGGTAATCCAAAAATTGACAGGCAAAAATTCATTGAGTCTCAAACAGTACGCCACTTTGCAATATCGTTGACAGGTGAACCTACGTTGTACAAAGGTTTACCAGGAATGCTTCGTGAACTCCGTTCTCGTAAAATATCTTCATTTCTCGTGACAAATGGGCTTCACCCTGAAATGATTAAAAAACTCCGTGATGAAGATTCACTTCCTACTCAACTGTACATGTCACTTGATGCTCCAGATGAAGCAACATGGAAAAAAATAGATATTCCCTTGGTACCCAATTTCTGGGATAAGATTGAAGGCACTTTGAAAGTAATGGATGGGCTAAAAACTAGAAAAGTTCTTAGAATGACTGTAGTAAAAGGATGGAATGATTTTGATGTTTCTGGTTATGCTGAACTGATAAAATTGGCCGGTGAACGCGTAATGGTTGAAGTCAAATCATACATGCATCTAGGTCCAGCCCGTAAGCGCCTTAGCCGAGATAACATGTTATCTTATGAAGAAATTTTAGATTTTTCTAATAAATTAGCTTCAGAATTAGGATGGGAAATTATTGATGAAGCACCAAATAGTTTGATTGCTTTAGTTGCTGAAGAAGATTGGGAGGGGCGCGTTATGGATTTTGGAGATCCATCTACAGGTCATCTTGAACCATCATTTACCTGTTAAACCCCAAAAAGGTAAATAGTACTACAGAGACCTCACATCAGTGGATTATATTTCAGGTATTGAATCTGCATTCAAGACGTACATCGGAGAGAATTCGATAGAGTTACTTAGAAAAGATATAACAGACAAGCCTATGATTTTAATTGCAGGCGAACAACTAACTGGTAAATCTACGCAGGCAAAACATTTAGCAGAATATTTTAACGGTTCCTTTCATTCTGTAGGTTCACTATTTAGGCAGGCAGCTAAAGATAGGGGGATAACGGTAGCAGAGCAGGCTCGTTTACTTTTGGTTGAAAGAGGAATTGATGTAGATATTGATTACAAGACTTGCCAAATGATTACTGGAGCTAAAATAAAATCTATGCTAGGTGTTATTGAGGGAAGACAGCCAGCCTATATGGGTAGTTTCATGGAAAGTTTAGGTAAGAAAAATTTAGTCAGGCTCTATTTCAAATGTTCAATTCGAGATCAAGCCCTTCGTTTTTTGAGGAGGGAAGCTGGGGAAGATGCTTATTTGATTGGAAAAAAGCAAATTCCACGAGAGAATTATGATACCTTAGAATCATTAGAAACAGAAATTAAACTCCTCGATATTAAGAATAAACAGAAAATAATTTCTGATTTTATAGAAAATCAGAATAGAGATGAAGATGATAGGCGCAGATATTCTGGTTTATATGGATTTGATTATGGAAATTTAGATGGTTATGACATTGTTTTAGATACAAATGATAAAGAACCCGAAACCGTTTTTGAGGATGTTGTTAAAGAGTTAGGTAATTTTGGCTTTCGAGCAGATTAATAAACTACCTAATACAATGGTTAATGTGGACTTATCTCCCAATGAATTGAAATTGTTGAAATGTTTGAAGGAGGGCCCCCTTTCACCTCACGAAGCTTCTTTAAAATCAGAGCTCGGTGAAAAAGAGGCAATGTCTGCAGCATCTTGGCTTAGAAGCAAAGGGTTGGTAGATATATCTGAAGAATCAACAGTTTATCTTTTTCCTAATGAAGAAGGTAAGAAATATGCCGAGCAAGGTCTACCTGAGCGAAGAGCTGTAGAATGGCTCAATCAAATGGGTGAGTCTTTAGTTGATGAATTGCCTTTAGATGATAATGAAAAGAAAGTAGTTATTGGGTGGTTGAAAAGGAAGAAATTTGCGGAATTAGAAAAAACAGATGATGGGTTGAAATTATCACCTACAGGTAATGTCGATGAAACTCCTGATGAAAATGTTTTGGTACTTCTAAGTCGAAAACCTATGGCTGAAAGTGAGATAGACAAAGAAGGTCTTGCTTTGCTTAAAGGTAGGCAGGTATTAGCAACGAAAGAGGAAGTTTCACGTATTTTTAATTTGACAGAAGAAGGTGAAAATTTTGATGTGGAAAATATAGATGATGATCTCATAGGCGAATTGACACCTGAAATGCTTCAATCTGGAGAATGGAAAGGCAAAAGTTTCCAAAGATATAGTAATGATACTGGAGTTGAAGCTTCAGACTTTGCAACACTTCATCCTTTGACGAGGTTTACTGAAGATATTCGTTCTATATTTCTCCAAATGGGTTTTACAGAAATAGAGGGCGATTATGTTGAGTCAGCATTCTGGAATATGGATGTTTTATTCATACCACAAGATCACCCAGCACGTGAGTTGCAAGATACTTTTTATCTTTCTGAACCTGCATCTTTTGTTATAAATGATGAAGATTTATTAGATCAGGTTAAATCTATCCACGAGGATGGAGGCAATACTGAGTCTAAGGGATGGGGTAGTAATTGGAGTAAGGAAACAGCTCAGCAGGCTCTTTTGAGAACGCACACAACAGTTGGCACGATTCGTTACTTATCAAATAATCCTGAGCCACCGATTCGTGTTTTTAGTGTTGGTCGAGTATTTAGGAGGGAAGCTTTGGATGCTACACACTTACCTGAATTTACACAAGTGGAGGGTATAATTGTTGAACCTGAAGCTAATTTTGGAATGCTTATTGGTGTTTTGAAGGAATTTTATAGAAGAATGGGATTCCATGATGTGAGAGTTAGACCTGCATATTTTCCTTACACAGAACCGTCCTTAGAAGTGGAAGTTCGCTTTGGAGATAAGTGGCTTGAGTTAGGAGGGGCTGGGATCTTCCGACCTGAAGTTACAGCACCGTTTGGAATCGAATGCCCTGTATTAGCCTGGGGTCTTGGTCTAGAGAGATTAGCTATGCTACATTTAGGCATCAAAGATATTAGAATGCTTTATCAGAGTGATATTCAGTGGCTTAAAGAAACAGTTTAGGCTAGACTGATACTTACTTTTTTGATAGCTATATTGCTTCCGTCCTGAACGAATGTAACATAGGATTGCCCGGGAACTAATCCTAAATCCTCTTCAACCCATTTTGGGAGATAAATTCTTCGGTTTATGTCATATTTTTTTACATCCGTAACTGGTTCATTCATATGCCTATATAGTCAGACACTCTAAAAGGATTATGGGTGATTAGGGGCAACTTAGGGTGTTAATTTTATCACCCCTTTCTTGATAGTAAGTAAATGGAAACAGCACGCATTGCAATAACTGGAGCAGCAGGACAGATAGGCTACAGTTTACTTCCAAGAATAGCAGCTGGCGAAATGTTTGG